>CAIZHO010000259.1 GCA_903932805.1 uncultured Roseiflexaceae bacterium
GCCGAAACCGTGCGCCGCTATCTGACCCGCGCGTAGTTTTTAGTAGAACGAAAAGAGCACCATCATGCCGATGCGCGCACGTGCCGAAGCACTCAGAACAGAACTATCACGCTTACGCCGCGAGATACATACCCATCCCGAATTAGGCTTCCAAGAGGTTCGTACCGCCGCTCTTGTGTCAGAAACGCTGCGTGAAATTGGCGGCATCTCTGTACGCACCAACGTCGGCATCACGGGTGTCGTCGGCGATTTGGGGACGGGAGACGGCCCGACGATCGGCATACGCGCCGACATGGACGCGCTGCCCATCCACGAGGCGACGGGCTTGGGGTTTGGGTCGGTCGATGCCGGCAAAATGCACGCCTGCGGTCATGACGCGCACACGGCGATTCTGCTCGGCGTGGCGCATCTGCTCAAAGAAGAATTTGCCACGGGCAAGCTCAAGGGCAATGTGCGCTTTCTGTTCCAACCGGCCGAAGAAATCGGCGGCGACGGCGTGTCGGGTGCACCCAAGATGATCGCCGACGGCGCATTGACCGGTGTCGATCATGTGATTGCCCTGCACGTGCTGTCGACCATGAAGTACGGCGAAGTGATGTTGCCGCGCGGGCCCAACACGGCGGCGTCGGACGCGTTCCGCGGGGTGGTGCGCGGCACCGGTGGGCATGGTGCTGCGCCGCACAAAGGTACGGACCCGGTCTGGATGGCCAACATCGTCATCAGTGCGCTGTTTGGCATCTGTGCCCGCAAAATCGACCCCATGCACCCGGCCGTCATCAGCATCGGGATGTTGCAGGCGGGGGGTGCAACCAATGTCATCCCGTCCGAGGTGGTTATAGCAGGCACCATCCGGAGCTTCGACCCGGCTATCCGCGAGCAGTTGCATGCCGAGGTCGACAAAGCCTTTGCCACCGCCAGACTGTTGGGCGGCGACTACAGCCTCGAGATTGTGCGTGGCTACCCCGCCGGCAACAATGACGAAACGGTGACGCAGTGGATGGACGATGTCGCCACCGAGTACTTGGGCAACGACAAGGTCGATCGACTGACCACGGGGATGGGCGCCGAAGACTTTGCCTACATGCAGCAGCTCGTGCCGGGCACCATGATGATGATCGGCGCCGAAGTGGGTGATATCAACCGACCACACCACACGCCGGTGTTCGACATCGACGAGCGGGCCATGCCGTTGGGTGCGGCCATTTTGGCCGAGACCGTGCGCCGCTATCTGAGCAGATAACCTGTCCCGAACACGCGACCGCGCTGGTGCAACGCACCAGCGCGGTTTTCTGTAGACAACCAATCCACTATCCCGGTTGGACGCGCTCACGGGCGACGATACCGGTCAAGCAACCGATGGCGCCGGCGGCTTTGGCGAGTTCGTCGACGGGCGTCTCGATGCAGGTGATTCCCAGGCTTTTGTAGAAGGCAAGCGATATCGGGTTGCCGGCGGCCACCAGGATGGTGTTGGGGGCGACGACGACGAAGTTCATCGCCATACCGCCGCGGAGCTCGTCGGTATCGGGGGCAAATTGGACGGTCATACCCCGGGCGCGGAGCGCTTCGACGCCGCGGTGGACCAGTCGCGTCGGCCAGGCGATGGCGAGTGTGGGCGAGATAATGCGCAACATGCCCATCAGGTGCATCGTGCCGTAGGGCAGGTCGACGACGATGGCGTTGCGGCCGCTCTGGGCCAGGTAGTGCGTCAGCTGTGCGGCACCGTCGTCATTGGTGCGTAACCCGCGGCCGATGATGGCGGTGTCGGGGTCGAGCCACATGAGGTCGGCGCCTTCGAAGGTGCCGCGGCCCGAGATACTGCGCACAATGGGCACGCCCAGATCAGCGAGGCGACGGGCCGCTTGGCGTTCTTCGCCGGCCCGGACAGACGATGCGGGTCGCCCGAGGATGGCACCTTCGGGCGTCATCACAAAGACATCGGCCATAAACATCTGATTGGGCAGTGGGATGCCCTGTGGCTCGAGCTCGGTGACGGTCACCCCCAGCCGGCGGTAGGCGTCGGCCATCTGCTGGTGCTGTTGGCGGGCGACGGCCAGATCGAGTGGGGCAATCATGTTGACGGCATCAGGATCGAGCGAAGCGGCCAGTTCGGCGCCAGGAGTATGCAGGATGACGTGGCGCAGCGGCGCGTATTCGCTATCGATGCCGCTGGGTGCCCACAAGGTGCCGAGTTCTTGGGCGAGGGATGTCGGCCGGGGTCGCCAGCCGCTCCCGTCTTGGGAAGAGTGACTGATATCGGGATTGTGAGTCATGGTGACCTCTCTGTGTTGGGTTAAGGCAATTATACGGGTGCCCGTGGTATCATGTGCGTATAGAAGCCTTCGGTATTGAAAAGAGGATTCCATGTCGATGCTCGATCGCGCCCAGACGCTTTTGCCCGAAATGTCGCGCCTCCGCCGTGACATTCATACACACCCAGAACTGGCCTTCCAAGAAGTACGCACCGCGGCGTTGGTCGCCGATACGCTCCGTGAAATCGGCGGCATCGACGTCAAAACACAGGTCGGAATTACCGGTGTGTTGGGTAGTATCGGTACCGGCGACGGTCCGACCATCGGCATCCGCGCCGACATGGATGCCTTGCCCATCCTCGAGGCCAGCGGCGATGCGTTCTCGTCGGTCAATGCCGGCGTGATGCACGCCTGTGGCCATGACTCGCACACGGCGATGTTGCTCGGTGTGGCCCATCTGCTCAAGCAGGAGTTTGCCAAGGGCAATCTGAAGGGCAACGTGCGCTTTATCTTTCAACCTGCCGAAGAAGCCACGGGCGGCAAGCACCAGTCCGGTGCCCCGATGATGATGGACGACGGAGCGCTCGACGGTGTCGACCATATGATTGCCCTGCACGTCGATTCGACCATGCCGGCCGGCAAAATCGGCTTGCGCTCGGGTCCGACCAGTGCTGCCGTCGACAGCTTCAAGGCCTGGATCACGGCCAGCGGCGGCCACGGCGCGTACCCGCACATCAGTGGCGATCCGCTGTGGATGCTCATACCCATCATGACGGCTCTGCATGGCATTGTGGCGCGCCGCGTCGACCCCATGCACCCTGCAGTGGTCAGCTTGGGCGTGGTCCGTGGTGGCACGGTGTCGAACGTCATCCCAGCCGAGGTCTACCTCGAAGGCACGTTGCGCAGCCTCGATCCCGATGTGCGCAAGCTGCTGGTGCGTGAAGTCGAGAACTCGTGTGCGCTGGCCCGGAACTTCGGCGGCGACTACAAAATCGAGTTCGAATACGGCTACCCCAACGGCTACAACGATCCGATGGTGACCGGCTGGATGGACGAGGTCATTACCGGCTTCATCGGGGCCGACAACATCATCCGCGACAAGGGCGGCATGGGCGCCGAAGACTTCGCCTATATGCAGCAACAAGCTCCGGGCACCATGTTCAACCTCGGCGCCGCCGTGGGTGACAAGCCACGCGGCCACCACACGCCGGTGTTTGCCATCGACGAGTCGGTGATGCCGTTGGGTGCAGCAGTGCTGGCCGAAACCGCAGTGCGCTTTTTGCGCGGCGAGTTCAAGAAGTAGTCCCCTTTCTCGTTGACACCAATACACGGGGCGTCGCGAGACGCCCCGTTTGTGTGGAGGAACTGATATGACCCAACGCCGTGTCGTCGTGACCGCCGCCCTGCGCACGCCCATCGGCAAGTTCGGGGGCAGTTTGAAGGATGTATCGACCATCGACCTCGGTGCGCACATCGTCCGTGCCGCCGTCGCACAGGGTGGGATTGCAGCCCGCGATGTGCAACAGGTCTTTTTGGGCAATGTCATCCACAGCGATCTGCGTGACATGTACCTGTCGCGGGCGGTCACCATCGCCGCCGGGTTGGCCATTGACACCCCGGCGATGTCGGTCAACCGCGTCTGCGGCAGCGGCTTGCAGGCCATCATCAGCGCGGCGCAGGCGATATTGCTCGGCGACATCGACATCGCCGTGGCCGGCGGCGTCGAGTCAATGAGCCGCGCGCCCTACTGGCTGCCCACCATGCGTTGGGGCCAGCGCCTCAATGACGGCGCGGTGCTGGATGCCCTGACCGGTGCAGTCACCGATCCGTTCGACGGGTGCGCCATGGGTGTGACGGCCGAACGGGTGGCGAGCCGCTACGGCATCAGCCGCGCCGATCAAGATGCGATGGCGCTCGCCAGCCAACAGCGCGCTGCCGCGGCAACAGCCGCCGGTCACTTTGTCGGGCAGATCGTGCCAATCGACGTGCCCGTCAAGGGCGGGACACAGTCGTTTGCGACCGACGAGGGTATCCGTGGCGACACAACGCTGGCCGGCTTGGCCAAGCTCAAGACCATCTTTGCTGCCGACGGCACGGTCACTGCCGGTAATTCGTCGACCATCAACGACGGCGCAGCAGCCTTGGTGCTGATGGACGAGGCGACGGCCATCGCCCGAGGAGTGCCGATTTTGGCTACGTTGGTGGGCTATAGCCATGCCGGTGTGGATCCGGCGTTGATGGGGATTGGACCGATCCCGGCCATCCAAAAATTACTCACCAAAACCGGCGTCGACCGCGATGCGGTGGGGATCTACGAAGTCAACGAGGCATTTGCGGCGCAGGCCATCGCGGTGACCCGTGAGCTGGGGTTGGACCCGGCCCGGGTCAATCCCGACGGCAGCGGCATCTCTCTCGGGCACCCGTTGGGCGCGTCGGGGGCGATTCTGTCGGTCAAAGCCATTCATGCACTTGCCCGCACGCAGCAACAGTATGCGGTGACGTCGCTGTGTATCGGCGGCGGGCAGGGCATCGCGGCGTTGTGGCGGAAATCATAGGCCCAC
>CAIZHO010000260.1 GCA_903932805.1 uncultured Roseiflexaceae bacterium
ATCAAAACCCCGCTGAAGTTCACGCCTGAAACATTGGCTGGAATCTACCTCGGCGCCATCACAAACTGGAACGACCCACGCTTGGCTAAGGACAACGAAGGCATCACACTGCCAGACCTGGCAATCACCCCGGTATATCGCTCAGATAGCTCGGGCACAACGTCAATCTGGACCGACTATCTCAGCAAAATCAGCACCGATTGGAAGTCCAAGGTTGGTTCGGGTAGCGCAGTGAGCTTCCCAGCTGGTGTCGGCGCATCGGGTAATGCAGGCGTTTCGGCAACGGTCCTCAACACGAATGGTGCCGTTGGCTACGTCGAAGTTGGCTACGCGCTGGCTGCTGGCTTCCCACTTCCGTTCGTCAAGAACGCCTCGGGCAACTTCGTGAAGCCTGAAACTAATAATGTCAGCGCCGCTGCAAACGGGATGAACATTTCGAGCAACCCACAAAAGCTTGCTTCGTCCATCACCAACAGCGCTGCTCCTGATGCATACCCAATCGCAGCATTCACCTACATCTTGGTTCGTCAGAAGACCTACACCGATGCGAACAAGGCACAGGCGCTTGCAGACTTCATCTACTGGGGTTTGACGACCGGACAAGGCGCAACGGTACGCTTGGGCTACGCACCACTTCCCGAAGCAATGCGCACTGCGTCCATGAAGGCCCTGATGACCGTTACGGTTAACGGTGCACCAATCATCGACGCACCAATCAAATAACGTACGGATGACCGATGGCCGTGCGGATTTCGATTCGCACGGCCGATTATGATGTTGAGGGGCAGATGGCACAGCAATCGACACCTCCGCAATGGAGTACAGGTAAATCGCCGTTGCGACACGGCGATGTTCCGTTTCGTGCAGGGACCGTTGCGCTTGCGAGTGCAGTTGTTCTGTTGGTGTTCGCCGTTGCATGGATGTTGTACACATCGTCGCAAGAGGCACGCACGGCATTCGGGTGGGATTTGTTATTTGGCAGCACGTGGAACCCCGTGGAAACCGAACTCAACCCGGTGAGCTTCGGCGGTTGGCCAGCGGTGCGTGGTACACTCTTGTCCGCGCTGATCGCATTGATTATTGCTGCCCCGCTGGCAGTTGCAATCGGGATCTATCTTGCTGAATTATGTCCGCCGGCATTGCGGACTCCACTTTCGTTTCTCGTTGAACTGCTTGCAGCAGTCCCATCCGTCATCTACGGCGTATGGGGCGTATTTGTTTTTGTACCGTTCTTTAGCTCCGCAGTAGCTGAACCATTGAGTGCTACAGTCGGCGTGATTGTCCCCTGGCTTGCTGGTCCCATCGCGACCGGTCGTGGCTTGATTGTGACCGGTATTATTCTGGCATTGATGATTCTGCCGACGATTGCATCGCTTACCCGTGATGTGCTCCGTCTGGTTCCAAATACCCAACGTGAGGCGATGCTTGCCATCGGTGCCACAAGATGGGAAACCATCTGGCTTGCGGTGAGTCCATATTCACGCGCCGGGATTATCGGCGCCATCATGCTCGGCCTCGGTCGTGCCTTGGGTGAGACCATGGCTGCGAC
>CAIZHO010000261.1 GCA_903932805.1 uncultured Roseiflexaceae bacterium
AGAGCGCGACCAGGTACAACTCATGACCATTCATGCTGCCAAAGGATTAGAATGGCCGTTTGTGTTCGTCTGCGGGCTCGAAGAGGGTGTGCTGCCACACGAACGAAGCATGGCAACCGCTGAAGGTATCGAAGAAGAACGGCGACTCTGTTATGTGGCCGTCACCCGCGCAGCCGAGCGATTGTACGTCTCGTGGTGTCGTGAGCGCAGTGCCAGCAACCGTGGCAAGAAATCGAGCGTCAGTAGTAGCAAGGCTGCGAAACGCTCGCGATTTTATGACGACATCGAAGCCTATGGTCGTGAACTGGCCAGTCGTCGCACCAGCTAGGGGAACCCATGGAACACCAAGAAAACAGCTTACAAACACTGCGGCGCTATATACTGCAATGGTTGATTACGAGCTTGGCAATCTTCGCGGCATTTTCGCTCGTTCCCGGCATAACTTTCAGTGGCAACGGGTACGAAATCGGCATCATCGCCATGATATACAGCGTCATAAACTTGCTCATTCGCCCCGTGTTGACCCTTATCACCTGCCCAATGATTATTCTGACATTGGGTATGTTTACGGTGATCATCAATGGGGTGTTATTGCTGATTACTGCAGATTTGGCGAAGTATTTCGGCATCGATTTCCAGATCGAAACATTCTTTACGGCACTCATCGGCGCAGTGGTTATCTCATTAACCACGTTTGTGCTCAACCTCCTCAGTGGGGAACGTTCTGTGCAGGTACGCATTCAGAACTAACATCAAAAAGGCATGCGAATTAACACAGATGACACGAAACCACCCGCTTACGAGCGGGTGGTTTCATGTGTTTTACACGCAAACAGATTAATCTGTCCTACCTGCGTATCACTTCAGGTATGCCAATTGTCAACAGGAAAGGATCGCACCCTGACTCACTAGTTTGATTCGTGGAGTGCACGCCAGACACGTTCTGCACGCAGGGGCAAATCTGTGACACGTGCTCCTACAGCATTGCGCACCGCATTGGCAACGGCAGCAGCACCGGCCGTAATGGGCGGTTCGCCGATACCACGAGCGCCAAATGGCCCGAATGGTGATTTGTTTTCTACCAAGACGACATCAATATCTGGCAGAACTTCAAAGCCAGGCAAATCATAATCCATGAAGCTGGCCGTCAACAGTTGGCCGTATTCGTCATAAATCATTGCCTCGTGCAATGCCCAACCGAGCCCTTGGGCCACACCACCATGGATCTGGCCTTCGACGAGGGTCGGATTGAGGGCAAAGCCGACGTCCTGGACTGCCAAATAGCGCAACGGAGTAACATGCCCGGTGTCGGGGTCGACATGCACTTTGGCGAGGTGGGCGACAAATCCCGGAGCGTTTTCGGACACTGCCGAGGTGCCTTCACCGACGATAGGACCGTTACCGCCTGCTTTGTTCTCGGCGAGTTCGGCAATCGCACCGATTTCCATTGCTTTGTCGGGGAATCCTTTGACGCTCACGACGCCGTTGACGAGTTCGAGGTCAGCCGGGCTGGCTTCGAAGTGATCTGCAGCGGTCTCGAGCAGTTTGGTGCGTACCGCAGTGGCGGCCGCTGCAACTGCACCCGAGACGCTGTATGTCGTCTGACTACCACCGCTCGGACCAGCGCGCTGGCCGGTCAGCGTGTCGCCTTGGATCAGTTGGATGCGGTCAGGGCTGACGTCGAGGATTTCGGCAGCAACGAGCACCAATGAGCTATTGACACCCGAGATATCGACCGAACCGACGTGGATGCGCACTGCACCATCGCTATCAACACGACAGACCGATGCCGCTGGCGACATACCGCAGGGCCAACCGCCAACCGCCAAGCCCCAGCCCGTGTTTGCTTCGGTGGTGCGGCTCTTCCACATCTCGTGGTTTTGCACGGCCATGAGACATGCCTTGAGACCGATGTTTGGCCATTTATCGCCATTGCCCATGCGGTCACCTTCGTCGACGCCGATTTGCATGCGCAATTCGAGAGGGTCGCGACCGAGTTGGATGGCCAATTCGTCGATGCTCGACTCGATGGCAAATGTGGCCGATGGTGCACCAGGGGCACGATACGCACCGCCCTGGGGTTTGTGGGTGAGCACTTCGCGGCAGAGGATGCGCACGTTATCACATTTGTAATAGCCGCCTAGCAAAATCCCCAAAATACCACCGATGGTGAACGGAAAGACGCCGTTATCGAGCGTGGCCACGGCATCTAGCGCGACCAACGTGCCGTCTTTTTTGGCGGCGATAGTCAACTCAATAATGGTTGCTGGGGTCGGGGTCGTCGACAAAAAGTCTTCGGAGCGCGTCAGGACCATCTTGACTGGTCGACGCACGGCCCATGCGACTGCAGCAACCAATGGGTCGAGGATACCGTATTTGGCACCGAATGCGCCACCGACAACCATCGGGACGACGCGTACTTTGGATTTGGGCATCGATAACAACCGAGCGATTTCATCACGGACACCAAACTGTCCTTGGGTACTGGTGTAAACCGTGAGTTCACCACGCATCATGTGTGGGTCGGCAACAACGGCGTGTGGCTCGAGGTAGCCTTGATGCACGATGGGGGTGGTGTATCGGCGGGTGATGACGATGTCAGCGTTTTTGATGGCTGCATCGACATTGCCCCGGTTAAACTTGGTTTCTTCGTGCAGATTCGATGGCTCGCGGTGTCCTTCGTCGGCGCCCTTGTCTACTGCTGCGTGTGCTGCAGTCAAGTCAATACCGTCTTTGGGCAAACCGTTGGGCCAGATGACATGCGCCGACGACAGAATTGCCGCCTCCATGTCACTGACGACTGGCAGCGGCTCATAGTCGATGAGGACAGCATCCGCGCCGTCTTTGGCAGCCGCCTCGGATTCGGCGACGACCACGACGACCGGATGACCGCGGAACAACACCACGTCGTGTGCCAGCACGGCACTCCCGCGGGAATTGACCGGGCGGTCTTTGGTGGGCAAATCAGCCGCAGTGAGAACTGCAACGACGCCAGGCACAGCCATGGCTGCACTTTTATCGATGCCGGTGATTTTTGCGTGGGCGTACGGGCTCAGGACTGGGCGGCCATAGAGCATACCCGGCAGACGCATGTCGCCCGTGTATTGTGCTGAACCAGAGAGCTTTTCGGGCCCATCGATGATCTTGTGGCGTTTGCCGAGG
>CAIZHO010000262.1 GCA_903932805.1 uncultured Roseiflexaceae bacterium
CGATCTTATTTCGAAAGGGACAAAAATGGAACACGGCAGCGAATCATTCCACGTCGTTGAACAATTATTGCCGATTGCATTGATATTGATTTCTGCCAAAATCGCTGGCGTCTTGAGCCTGCGTATCGGTATGCCGGCAGTCTTTGGTGAGCTCTTGGTGGGTCTGCTGCTCGGGCCGGCGGTGCTGGGCTGGGTGCTCCCGTCCGAGACCATCGCCGTCATGGCCGAAATCGGCGTGGTGCTGTTGATGTTCATGGCCGGGATGGAAACAGACACCGTCGCCATGCGCGCGGTGGGCAAACCAGCCTTTCTGGCGGCCGCAGGTGGGGTCGTGTTGCCGCTCGTCGGTGGGTCGCTGGCGATGCTGGCGTTCCCCGAGATTACCTGGGCGCAGGGTGTCCTCATCGGCGCGGTACTGATGGCAACGAGTGTCAGTATCTCGGCGCAGACACTGCGCGAGCTCGGCCAGTTCCGCACGCGCGAGGGGACTGTCATCATGGGCGCGGCGATTATCGACGACGTGCTCGGGGTGTTGATTTTTGCCGTCGTCATGAACCTGATTACCAGTACGGGCAACCTGGGGTTGACCTTGTTGGCAATGACCTTGTTCTTCCCGATTGCCTGGTTCGTCGGCGATCGATTGTTGCCCATGCTGGTGCGGTTTGAGCATCGCTTGCCGCAGCGCGAGACTGCGTTGACCATCTTGATGGCGTTGGTGTTGCTGTACGCCTGGTCGGCCGAGTCGCTGGGGAGTGTGGCAGCGATTACGGGTGCCTATGTATTGGGCATTTTGGCGACCAAGCATCTCGACCACAAACACATCGCACACGACGGCACCGCAGCAGTGGGCTATGCGTTTTTTATCCCGATTTTCTTTGTCAATATTGGCTTGCAGGCGAGTGCCGATGGCATCCTCGAGACGCCGTTGTTGGTGGTCGTGATTACCGTCGTAGCAGTGATCACCAAGTTGCTCGGTGGTGGGTTGGGTGCCAAACTGGGCGGCCTGAGTTGGCGTGGATCGGCCATGGTCGGAGCAGGGATGGTGTCGCGTGGCGAAGTAGCCTTGGTATTGGCCGGTGCCGCGTTGAGTGCGGGTGCTATCGACCGCACGATTTTTTCGGCGTTGATTGTCATGACACTGGTAACGACGCTGCTCACGCCACCCATGCTGCGTCTGCTGAGTCGTGGCGAGGAGCCAGCGCAACGAGCTGATGCATGACCAGTGCTCCGCGGCATCTGAAGGGGGTCCTGTCGATTGCGTTGGCAGCGACGTTATGGGGCACGATAGGCTTGGTCGTGGCCGTGCTGAGCGGAGGGACGACCGGTACGGATCCGTTGCTGATTGCCTGCGGCCGGGTGGCCTTGGCGGTGCCCGTGTTGTGGGGCTGGCACCGGCTGCGGGCGCAACGCTGGCAGGTTGGGCTGACGCGCACACACGGGCTCCTGCTGGGTGCGGCGGGACTTGCCTTTGCAATGTACCATGTGACCTATTTTGCGGCGATCCCGCGCGTCGGGTTGACCTATGCCGTGTTGCTTAACATCTGCACCGCACCGTTGTTTACGCTGGGTATTGCGCGCGTCTGGTTGGGCGAGCGCTTGCACGCCCCACAGGTCCTCAGCATCGCGCTGGCCATTATCGGCTGTGTGGTGCTGATTGGTGGTACCCCAGCTGCGGTGCGCCTCGATCCCATCGGTATGCTGCTGGCAGTGGCGGCAGGGCTGTGTTATAGCCTGCTGGCGGTGTTGACCCGACGCGTCGCACCCGAGGCTGACCCCGTGACCATCCAGGCGGTGATTATGTCGGTCGCTGCGGTGGTGCTGCTGCTGGGGCTGACACAGACCCCGGTGGTGTTGACGGGGCTGCCGTGGCTGTCGTTGCTCTATCTGGCAATAGTGCCGACGGTGCTCAGTTATGTCCTCTATACGCGTGGGTTGGCGGTTGTGGGGGCCACCACGGCGGCGTCACTGACGTTGCTCGAGCCGTTGGTGTCGACCATGTTGGCCGTTGGGGTCCTCGGCGAACGTATGAGTGCGCTGTCGTGGGTCGGTGCAGTGGTATTGGGGATGAGTTTGCTCTTGGTGGCCCGCCGCTCCTGAGTCGAGCGCTATCCCATCATCAGTGCACACCAAATAAAAACATAATTCCTAATTCATGATTCCTAATTCATGATTCCCTACAAGAGCAACAACCACATCATTCACATTCGTGCCCGTCGGGCCGGGTAGGAGCAGATCGCCCAATGCCGCAAACAGC
>CAIZHO010000263.1 GCA_903932805.1 uncultured Roseiflexaceae bacterium
CGGTGGTACGGATAGAAACAGCGCCCAAAACAGGATTTTTGAAAATCCCAGAAGTACCGGTGCGCTTGCCGTTCGCGATCGGATGTGCGGAGCCGATGTTGACACTCAGGATATGCATACGTAACCTTGCACCTTGGTATTCGATGTGTATGAGCTGGTTGCACCATCCGGGAGGCGTGATGTTATGCAGTACGACGTGTGAGTTCTGCTTCGAGGTACGTCCGCAATCGGACATGGATAGGTTCGTTGAGGAACCGCCGAATCGTGTCGGTGTCGTGTGTCACGCCGGGGCGCATGATACGGTGCGCGTCGATGATGCTAATCCCGATACGCGAATACGGGTGATAGGTAACCATGTCACCGGTCCGGATCGTACCCTCAGCAAGCACGCGGCAGTAGAAGCCTGGGCGATCGGCAACAAAAAATCGTTTCACGAATTGGTTGTCGCCCATTCGTGCATTGAGTGATTCACACGGGGTACGTGGCGCGGTGACCTCGAGCATGACATCGCCAATACTCAACCGGTCTCCGATGGTAAACGTTTCACTCACCAGACCTGCGATGGTTAGATTTTCACCGAATGTTCCATTTGGCAGTGGGTAACCAACATCACGTTCAAACGCATCATAATCGGGTCGGCCATAGACATAGACGGCTTGGTCGATGCCACCGTGATTGTGGGTATTGACGATCACATCGCCTGCTACGCCTGTCGTTGTTATTGCAACAGGCCCGTCCACGGGCGTCTTGTAGATACCTGATAACCGGGTTGGATCCTGTGGATCAAGCGACCGTGGTTGCCCAACATTGATGCTGACAATCTGCATGGCGCGGATGCTCCTAGACTGGTTATGGTTCACGCAGGGCAAGCACGAGCGTCATATCGTCGTCGCTTTTCTGGCGCATTTTGGGCGTATCGAGAAATTGCTCAAGCGCGTGGTCGACACCAGACAACGAAGGCAACCCCGCGAGCCAGATTTGCAATGGGCGGAAAAAACCATCGTATGCAGCGCCAGTTTTGTAGTTGATGCACATCGGTTGCACACCGTCTGACAAAAGCGCGACCCCAGCTAAGCGGTCTGTCCCATGCGAATAGCGCATGTGCGTGGTGTAGTCGGTGCTGGTCAATGGTGTCGTTGAGTTGATGAACTCCCCGTTTTCGGGGACGCTCAGTGTTTTGGCTGATTGGTCCGCATACAACCCAACAATTGTCCCATCGCCGACATGCATGCCGTACCAGGCGTCTTCGCAGATGACTGCGACGAGGAGCGTGCATCCATATTCGCGGAGGCTTCGATTGGTCCGTGCTGCCTCGCGTTCGATTGCATCACGTGCTGCGACAAATGCATCGGTGAGCGTTTTTTCGTAACGGACGTGCGTACTGACCGACGCATCTGTCGGTGCTGCAATCAGAGGGATGTCGTTGTGCGCGTCATACGCTTCTGCGATTGCGTCGACTGCAGCGCTACAGGCGATACGTGAACCTTCGTGTGACAACGCCGCAGATCCGAGGCCATCGGACACCGCAACGACCAGATGGTTCCCCAGATGCATGACATAATGGCTA
>CAIZHO010000264.1 GCA_903932805.1 uncultured Roseiflexaceae bacterium
ACGTAGAACGACACGTTGTTCACTGCCTTGACTACGCCGTCCTGCGTTTTGAACTGCGTCTCAAGGTTGCGGACCTCTAACAAAGGCGCCATACGCAAACTCCACGTTCATCAATCAAGGATAGAATATCCTTTAAGATTGCAGTATTGACTTTCCCGAGTCTGGAGAAACTAGTGATGACCTGTACGAAACATTGTATGTTGTTCACTAGAATAATGCAAGAGGTGTTATGCGACTTATCGTAGTAGGTGCGGGCCTGAGTGGTCTCGCGGTCGCGCACACCCTGCAGTCCATTGCCCCACAGATTGCCGTTCATATCATCGAAAAGAGCCGTGGCCTGGGTGGCCGTGTCGCGACGCGACGGCGTGAGGGAGCCACATTCGATCACGGTGCGCAGTTTTTTCGCCCCATCGACGACGCCCAACAGCAGTTCTTTACGCACACGCTCCCCCACGACACGTTGATTGATATTGCCAAACCAGTCTATGCATTTGATGCCACAAACCGCATCAGCATCGGCGATTCGGCACAAAACAACGAGCCCAAATTTGTCTACCGCGATGGGATCAGCACGTTGGCTAAATTGCTCCGGCCGGCGTCGGTGACACTTTCATTACAAACACGCATCCAACGAATCGAAGCGACAACAGATGGCTATGCGGTCTACAGCGACACTGGCGCACTCGTCGCGAGCGCCGATGCACTGGTGTTCACGCCGCCAGCCCCGCAAACGATTGAATTGTTACAAACGAGTACCATTGACGAATCCGTAAAGAATCCGTTGATGATTGGGCTCGCACCGGCCACATATCGCCCGTGTCTGAGTGTTTCGCTGCTCTACGCGGGTGTGTTTGACCCCGAGTATTACGCACTGGTCAACACCGATCGTGGCCACCCCATCTCGTGGCTGGCCGTCGAACACGCCAAACACGCATCACGCGTACCCGCCGGTCATACACTGCTGACGGCGCAATTGGCACCGCAGGCCAGCCGTGACCACTGGGACAGCCCCGAAGCGACGTTGTACGCCACCGTGGCCAGCTGGGTGCAGTCATTGACCGGGCATGCGCTCGGCGAGCCGCTCTGGGGTGATCGCCAGGGATGGCGCTATGCATTGCCGGATGGTCGTGCCGATGCGACCGCGATGCAGGCGTTCGAGCTTTCACATGGGCTATACTTTGCAGGGGATGCACACACCGGGCTCGGTCGCATCCAATTGGCACTGACCAACGGCGCAGCGGTTGCAACCCGCATCGCCACCCACGCAGGAGCGCGCATATGACCAGTACTTCCCTTCGTCCCGTTCTGATTGGCGTCGCTTCGGTGATCGCCATCGCATTGCTCGCACTCCTGATTATGACGCCGACGGATTCGCTAGTGACACCCACCAGCAACGGGATTGGCTTACTCATTCCGGTGACGTTTTTGGCCGGCTTGTTCAGCTTCCTCTCGCCGTGTACGTTGCCCATCCTGCCCGCATATTTTGCATTTACGTTCCAAGCAAAACGTGAACGCGTGACGATCATGTCGATTGCTTTTTTTCTGGGGTTGGCAACAACCATCGTTGTTTTGGGCGCGAGCGCCACAGCGCTCAGTCGGTTTTTGTTTGGCTACCTTTCACTCCTCACGTCATTAGGCGGTGTGTTGATTATTGTGTTTGGGGTGATGAGTTTTTTTGGTATTGGCTTCAGCGGCATGCAGTTGCTCGAACGCCCGGTCGGCGGGATCGTTGGATCGTATCTTTATGGTGCGACCTTTGCGCTCGGTTGGTCGGCCTGTGTCGGGCCGATTTTGGGGGCGTTGTTGACCATGTTGGCGACGCAGGGGATCGCCGTCGCCCAGGGTGCGTTGCTGGCGTTCGTCTATGCCTTGGGCTTGGGAACGCCGTTGATTATCATTTCGACCTATTTCAGCCGGTTGGGTAATGGCTCGAAGTTTTGGCAAATCATCAAGGGCAAAGCGTACTTTGTGACGATCGGCGGCCGCGAATTGATGCTCCATACAACCAGCATGGCCAGCGGTGTGTTGTTGGTCCTGATGGGTGTGTTGTTGGCGACGGGCAATTTGGCCACCATTGGCGAGTGGTCCCGGCAGTCTGCCCTGTCGGAGTATTCGCTCCAATTCGAAAGCTGGCTGCAGAGCCTGATATCTGGACGATGATGCAATGACGCAGAAAAAACATGCGGCCGGCGCAGTGGTCTATCGTCATACGGCCGAAGGCCCGCGCTTCTTGGTCATTTATGATGCATACGG
>CAIZHO010000265.1 GCA_903932805.1 uncultured Roseiflexaceae bacterium
ACTGGCACGGAGCTTCTCGAGGACGTCGGCAGTGAGCGACCAGCGGCCGGTCTTGGTCTTTTCGAGGCCAGCGGTCGGTAACCCGAGCTTGCCGAACAATACATCGCTGAGCTGATCACTCGACGCAATATTGAATGGTCCGCCTGCGATTGCGTGGATTTGTGTCTCGAGCTCGACAATCCGAGCAGCGATGCGTACCGACAAACTCGACAGATACGGGACATCAACCATAATCCCCGCGGCTTCCATCCGCACCAGGACCGGAATCAGCGGCATTTCGAGGTTATAAAACACGTCACGCGTGGTGGGGACTGCTGCGATCGCCGGGTGGAGCTTGTGGTACAGCTGGAGCGTGTAATCTGCGTCGCTGCCGGCATAATTCGTGACCGCAGTGATGTCTGCCTTGTCGAGGGTGATTTGGTTTTTGCCCTTACAGATGAGTTCATCGATGTTGACCGGCGATTCAGCGAGCTGGAGTTCATAGAAGGCCAAATCTTTGAGGCCGCGGCGCTTGTCGAGCAGGCTGGCAGCCAGCATTGTATCGAATGTCAGGCCGTCGACCATAATCCCAATTCCGAGCAGGACTTCGATGTCGAATTTGGCGTTGTGGCCGACTTTCTGAATGGATGCATCGGCAAACAATGGTCCCAATGCGCCTACAATCTCGGCACGAGCGAGGCATGCGACGCCAGTGTGCTGGACAGGGATATACCAGGCGGTGCCTGCAAGGCACGAAATCGAGATACCGACACAGACGTCGAGAAAGACACTGGTGCCTGTCGTCTCGGTGTCGAAGGCGAACAAGCCAGCGGATCGGCAACGCGTGACGACATCGGCCAGTTCGGCAGCGGTCAACACGGTCACATAGCCGGCGCGGAGGGTCACGGCTTCGCTGTAAGTTGTCTGTTGTTCGGCAAAAAGATCCATTTGGCCATTCGCCGGTGCTGGCGGTCTGACGACGGTCCGCGCCGGGGTCGGTACGGTTTGGGGGAGTGCGACCGCCTCGACCTGCGCCGTCGGGGGGAGCCGATCAACGAGGGTCTTGCCGATTTCGAGTTGTTGGAAGAACCGCACTACCAGCGCTTTGTCATACCCGCTGATGACACAATCTTCGAGCACGAGCCGCACCGGTGCGTTGGTCACAATGGTGGCCAAATTACGACTGAATTCAGCCGCCTCACGCTGCCCATCCAATACCTTGTGGTAGCGTTTGGGCGCGGCGCTGATATCGGCAAAAATGGCATCGACGCTCCCGAATTGGTTCAACAGCGTGATCGCACCTTTTTCGCCGATCCCCTTGACTCCGGGGATGTTGTCCGACGCGTCGCCTTTCAGACCACGTAAATCGGCCAATTGATTGGGTTTGAGACCTTCGTAACGCTCAACAACCTTGTCGTAGTCGTATTCGATCGACGTCATCTTCTGGCCGAACGGGTTGGCGAGGAGGACGTGCGTGTGCGAGTCGACGAGTTGGAGCGTGTCGCTGTCGCCGGTCAGAATGAGCGTCTCGACATTTGCTTCGGTCGCTTGGCGCGCCAGGGTACCCAGCACATCGTCTGCCTCAAAGCCTTGCGCCACATAAATCGGGATGTTGAAGGCCTGCATCATCTCTTTGATGCGCTCGAGTTGGGGCGGGAACTCAACGGGCGTCTCGGCGCGGCCGGCTTTGTAGTCGGCATACATGTCATCACGGAAGGTCCGACCAATGTCGAACGACACCGCGATATGGCTCGGTTGATGCTCGCGGATTGCATTGAGCATAATCGACGCAAAGCCAAAAATCGCATAGGTTGGTTCGCCATTTGACGTGCGTAGCCCTTTGTCAGCGAGCGCATAAAACGCTCTGAACGCGAGCGCATGTCCGTCGATGAGCATGATACGTTGGCGTGCAGCCATCAGTTCCCCCTCCGCACTACGGTGCAAACACTCCACCGGGAATCACAATGAGCACATACCCGAGCACTGCGGCTAGTCCACACCATGCCCAGCCCTGCGCCCATCGACGTGCCAGTGGAGTCGATCGTGGCCTTCGTTTGAGCCAAAATCCTGTTGCTGTTACCGCTACCCCAGCGACAATCATCAGCAAAAAAATCATCAACGTGAACACCAGGTCGTAGGTATCACCGAGGTCAAATAAATACACAAGCAGGTAAAATATCGTCTGTCGCCATATGAGCAGGATGGTAGCCAACCAACCCAGGATGAGCGACCACTCCATCCCCAAAAACGTCAACCGCTCACGAACCGATTCCATGGTGGTATCCTTTTGCCCGTTAGCCGTGTGTCCGCATAAACTCGCGCATCAAACTAGCGAGAGCCTGTGCAGATGCCAGTGGCGACGCATTGTACAACGAAGCACGGAGCCCGCCAACACTGCGATGTCCTGCCAGGCCGATCATGCCAGCTGCGGCTGCTTCGACCAGAAATGCCTTTTCGAGCGATTCATCTGGCAACCGAAACGTGAGATTCATCTGTGAGCGACATGCTCTGTCGCTATGGCCGCGATAAAACCCGCCAGAACCATCTATCACGTCGTATATTGTCTGTGCTTTGGTGGCGTTTTGGGCGGCGAGCGTGTCGATCCCGAGTGTTTCGATCCATCCCAATACGAGGTCGAGGACATACACGCTGAACGTCGGAGGCGTGTTGTAGAGCGATTGATTCTTGATGTGCGTTGCGTACTGCAAAATTACCGGGGCGTTGCTGTGCATCTGTGCCGCAAAATCACGATGGATGGCGACGGCGGTCACACCCGCTGCACCGATGTTCTTTTGAGCGCCGGCGTAGATCATCCCCACACCGGTTGTGTCGATGGGGCGTGAGGCAATGTCGCTACTCATATCGAGCACTAACGGTGTTGCAACCTGTGGCAAGGCATGCCACTGTGTGCCAAATATGGTGTTGTTGGTGCAGATATGGGTATAGGCTGCATTGGCTGGAACATCCAGGGTATCCGCAGCCGGCAACGAGCGGAACTGGTGTGATTTGGTCGTTCCTGCAATATGCGCGTTGCCGATTCGGGTGGCTTCTTCGTAGGCCTTCTCAGCCCATACGCCAGTCACGACATATGAGCCGCAATTTGTGTCGGTCAATATGTTCATCGGCAACATGGCAAACTGCATGCTCGCGCCGCCTTGGAGGAACGCGATGTCGTATGCGTCCGATAGCCCGAGCACACGCCGGAATCGCTCCATCGCGCGTTGATTGATTGCTTCGTATTCTTTGGTGCGGTGACTCGACTCGAGTATCGAAATCCCCGTGTTTGCATAATTGGGCAAATCGTGCGTGATTTGTGCAATCACTTCTGCTGGAAGTACTGCCGGCCCTGCGTTGAAGTTGTGTACGGTGGTCATTGTGTCCTCCTGTGTGCCAACACTATGTATCATAACTGAATGCAAGCTCCGGTGCAGATCGGGGCGATGCGGGATTCATCGTCGCAGGTAACAGACAGAGCCCAGACGTCGATGGTATGATACTGACAGGCACCGATTTACGAGGAATACTATGCTTACTCACACCGAGCGCCAAGAAGCACTCGCGCTCATGCGCAGCTCTGCAGACGACATTGCCGCTGCAGTCAACGGATTGACCCCAACACAACTCACCACCCGGTATATCCCGACGGAGTGGACGGTAGCCCAGAACGTCCACCATATGCCCGATTCGCATGCCGTCATGATGACCAATGTGCGATTGGCATTGACCGAAGACCGACCCACCTGGAAGGGGTACAGTGTCGACGGTTTGGCCGATCTCGCAGACGCCAAATCAGCCGAGATTAGCGTTTCAATCGAATTGTTCCGTCTCATGCAGTTGCGCATCGTGTCGATGTTCGAAGCACTCAGCGAAGAACAATTTGCACGGACGGGGATAGCCTCGTGGGGCGAACGATCGGTGGACGATCTTTTGCGTATCTATGCAGGCCATGCACAATCGCATGTCAAACAAATCGCCGACACCCTTGCAGCAGCCCCAAAGTAGTCGCGTGATGCAAACACACGCAGAACGTGCCGATTCGATTGCATTGATGCGTACTGCAGCAGCAGAACTCAGCAGCGCAGTGGCAGGACTCAGTGAAGAACAACTCACCACTCGTTCCATTCCTACCGAATGGACGGTTGCACAGAACGTTCACCACCTGGCAGACTCGCACGCATTTGCACTCAATAATGTGTTGATTGCATTGACCGAAGATCGGCCAACCTGGCGTGATTACGAGGTCGACGGGATAGCCGCATTGGCGGATTGCTCGAGTGCCGACATCAGTGGGTCATTGGCCTACTTTGCAGCCTTGCAACACCGCTGGGTGCGCTTGTGCGAGTCATTGAGCGACGCCCAGTATGCACGCATAGGCATTGCCTCGTGGGGCGAGTTTTCGATCGATGATACGGTGCGCATCTATGCGCGCCATACGCGCAAACATATCATCCAGATTGCCGAGTGCCTCGCTGCGGCACGCTGACCATACGCGGCGTCAGCCCCTCACGTTGCACCTCGAGCGGGGCTTTTGTGTGCAATGCCATTCCGCGTGGTTTTCGCTGTGCCGTATCAACCAGCAATGAACAGAGCACAACATTCTGTTGTACTGCAGGAATCGTCGGGCAGTTCCGTCTGGGCGTCAGCCCGGACGGTTTTCTATGCCAACCGATAGAACTCACGCATGAGGTTGTGCAATGCCGCAGGTGCGTCGTCTTGTACCGAATGGCCGACGTTGTCGAGCAGGACTAATCGCGCATGGGGAATGCGTGTGCACAACGCCTGCACGACGGGGATCGGATTGCCGACGTCGAGGGTGCCGTGCACGATGAGGACCGGTGCGGTCACCTGATGGGCGATGGCGTGCAGGATGTCGCCGCCACGGGCACTGATGCGTTCGGCGGCATCAATCCAGCCGGTGATGAGGGGCTCGAGTTGGTCTGCTCCTTGGGTGGCTATGATTTCGGTCTTCCAGGCGTCTTTGTCGGGTCCCCAGGCACTGATGGGTAACCAGCGACGGACGCGTTCGACCATTTCGGGGGCGATTTGGCCACAGATGCCCCAGGCGAGGACCGAACGGACCAGATGTGGAGCGAGCGCCGCAATCATTACGGCTGCTTCGGAGCCATCGCTGAAGCCGACGAGGTGGACCGGGCCGATATCCAGCGTCTCGATGAACGAAATGACATCACGCGCGTCACGTTCATAAAAGTTTGCACCAAAAACCCGATAGGGTGGTGCGCTGGCGCCATAGCCACGCAGGTCGAGCCCATAGACGTGCATGTGTGGAGCGAGGAGTGCCAATTCTGCGGCGAAATGGGAGTGTGCGGTGCCGGTGAATCCATGCAGAAAAACCACCGGTTCTGCGGTTGGTGAACCTAGCTCGACATACGCGAGGCGGGTGCCGTTTGCACATACAATAGACTGCATCGGTGCTCCTGGAGGGTCTATGCGACTAGCGATTCTCGATTATGGGTTGTTCGAAGTCTACGCCAACGGGCGGCGCATTGGTATTCCTGGCTATTATATGGAATCCGGCGACCGGCGTGTCCTCGTCGATACGGGCTTTCACCGTGATTATCTCGCAGATCCGTTGGGTGTCTGTCTCGCAGACGGCCTCGGCGCGTTTGGTCGGCTCATTGAGTACACAGATCAGCAAAATCCTGCTGCACAATTGGGACTGCTTGGCGTATCCCCTGCCGATATCACTGACCTCGTGCTCACCCACGGGCATATAGATCACGTGGGTCGCATCGACGAATTCCCGCAGGCGACGCTGTACGTCTCGGCGGTCGAACGCATACGACCGACGCCGCTCTATTGGAACGGCCAATCGCGGATCGCCTGGCCTGCGAATCAAACGGTCACCGTTGAAGCACCAACCGACATTGTGCCAGGCGTCTGCCTCATCCCGACGCCGGGTCATACGATGGGTCACTTATCGCTGGTGCTGACGTTGCCCGCGTACGGCACGATTATTTTGGCAGCAGATGCAATCTCACGCCCCGATGAACTCGCCGACGACCGCTACGCCGATGCAGAGGACCCGCGTGCTGCACGGCAGAGCGCACACATGCAGCGCCAGCGGGCGCAACATGATGCAGCCTGGTTGGTGTACGGTCATTGCCCACAGCAATGGCAGAGCATGCGCCGAGCACCATACTGGTACACCTAGCGTAC
The DNA here is from genome assembly GCA_903932805.1 of uncultured Roseiflexaceae bacterium. Lineage (GTDB taxonomy): Bacteria > Chloroflexota > Chloroflexia > Chloroflexales > Roseiflexaceae > UBA965. The sequence continues at coordinate 6,157 of CAIZHO010000265.1, forward strand.
ATCACGTCCTTTGTTGAGGATGATGACGTTCCCGCTCGAGACGTCGCCGGCGTCTGACGCCAAAAACGCCACCCAGGCGGCGATTTGCGGGGCTTCGATCGGGGTGCCCATGGGCATTGCCGCAAGGGCTTGGGCGAGGACGTCGGCACTGACCACATCAAACAAATCGGTACGTGTCATTGCAGGTGCAATCGAATTGACACAGATGCCGTCGTTGGCGTGTTTACGCGCCAGGTGTTTGGTCAGTGTGTCAATTGCCGCTTTGCTGGCGCGGTAGGGGGCTGGATCAAACACATCAAAATTGTAGGCGCCGTTGGACGAGATGTTGATAATTTTTTTGATGCCTGGCCGTGCCAACATCTGCGGGATTGCTGCCTGACAACAATAGAACGCCGAATCGTAATTCATCGCCATTTGTTGGTGCAGTTGGTCTGCGGTGGTATCGAGGAACTCTGCCATGATGCAGCCGCCTGCGTTATTGACGAGGATGTCTACCCCACCAGACTGCGCTTCGATTTCTGTAAAGAGGGCTTGGAC
>CAIZHO010000266.1 GCA_903932805.1 uncultured Roseiflexaceae bacterium
CCAGCCTCTTGCGCAGACAATTCTTCCTACCAGCTATGGTGTTTTTCATATGGCGGTCTTTGCCGGCGACAATGTCGCGTTGTGGTGTGGCGATGTCAAAGCGCAGACGCCGCTCTTGCGCTTGCATTCCGAATGTCTGACCGGTGATGTGTTTGGCTCGTTGAAGTGTGACTGCGGCGAACAACTCGACGCTGCGTTGCAGCGCATCCAAACGAACGGCTGCGGTGTGTTGCTCTATCTGCGCCAAGAAGGCCGGGGCATCGGGCTGGTCAACAAAATCAAAGCCTATGCCTTACAAGAGACCGGGCTCGATACGGTCGATGCCAACCGCGCCCTGGGTCTCCCCGATGATATGCGTGACTACACCTTGGCGCTGGGTATGTTGGAATGGCTGGGTGTGACCAAGGTACACCTGCTGACCAATAATCCGACCAAAATCTCTGCCCTCAGTAGCAGCGGTGTACACGTAGTCAGCCGTGAGTCAATCGAGATGTCGGCCAACACGGTCAATCACGACTACCTCCAAACCAAAAAAATCCGCATGGGTCATCTGCTCAAAGACTAGTCCGCATTGTACACATACGGCGCAGGGATAGTCGGCAGGTGTGTCGATACATCCAATGCCACAAGCCACGCGAAAGCGGTGTCTTGCCAGCGCGGCAACGCCGCACGCGCGTGTGCAATGGCGTCGTCGAGGGTTCGTCCATGCGTCGCATCGTTGCAATAGTGTGCTAACGCCTGGGCGAGTGCTGCTTCGTCGTCGATGGGGACGAGGTCACCTGCAGCGGCGACAATCCGTTGTACGGATGGGATGGCGTACCCAACCACGGGGATGCCTGCCCAGATTGCCTCGGCGTGTGCCATGCCATACCCTTCGAAGCGCGACGGCAAGACAAACACACGCGCTGCTGCATACCCTGCACGGAGTGCCCGATTGCTCACACTCCCCCGCACACTGATTGCATACCCCGCCTGCTGCAGCTCCAAGACCTGGTGTCGACAGCCGGCTGCATAGCGGGGATCTGCATCGACTTCGCCATAAAACACCAGCGGCACATGGCGCGCCCCTACCATGGCCCACGCCCGGAGCAACGCATCGATGCCTTTGCGGGGGATCCACTGTGCCACACACAGCACGGCAGGATTGGCGACCGCGCGGCGCAATGCGGGTGCACCAAGTCGATCACAGCCGGGTTTGGCCAGCACGAGGCGGCTGGCAGATACGCCACGGGCGACCACTGCGGCCACTCCTGCTTCGCTGACGACGATGCACCTGTGGGCTGCATCGAGCAGTATCTGCTCGGGGGTCGATACGCTGACGCCTGCGAGTGACGGCAACTCATGGACCATGGCGACGATGGTGGTCTGTGCTTGCCACTGCGCCACGTACGGCGCTACGGCGATGCGCGCCAGCATGTCGACCATGATGACATCGTATGCGGTGATATCGGCGGGGAATGTAGCCTGCAACTGGGCTGCCTCATCGGCATCCGAGACGACAATTTCGTCGATGCGCAACCCCATCCGCGCCAAGATGGCATAGACCTGTTTGTGGTACAAATACCCGCCGGTGCGCCGCTCTGGATTGCCGACGGTAATCATCGCTACCTTCATGCGGCAAACTCGCGTTGGACCGCTGCCCACGCATCACCAGACTCCCACACGGCGACGCGGATCGTCGCGAGACCACGCTGCTGCAGCTCGGCCATGACCGTGTCGCAGATGACCGCAGCTACCACTTCGGCGGTGCTGTTTGTGCCCTGGAACGGTGCCAAATCGTCGAGATTTTGGTAGTGAAACGATCCGACAATACTCCGCAGTGCCGTCTGTACGACACCGATGTCTACCAGTGTGCCATCAGCGGCGAGATTGGGGCCACGCACCGACAGCTCGACCCGATACGTATGTCCGTGCATGCGTTGTGCCGGACCAAAATCACCGACAAGCCGATGAGCGGCTTCGAAATGGGCAACAACACCGACTTCGTACATAAACCCTCCTCAACACTCGTAGTGCAACACGACTTGGACCACACCCGGTTGCCCTACATCGATCATGGCATAGGCAGCCGCAGCATCCGCAAAGGCAACAGAATGGCTAATGAGCAGCTGATAGGGCAGATCACGCAACAGCTGCCAGACGGTCTGCATGCGCCGCGCATAATCCCAGCGTGGCACCA
>CAIZHO010000267.1 GCA_903932805.1 uncultured Roseiflexaceae bacterium
CGACGATTTGCTCGACGACGCAGCGCGCGCATTCTATGGTCGGATCCGTGCCAGTAGTGCCCGCGCAGATGCCATCATCGCCGTGTCGCAGTCGACCAAGCGCGATATCGTGCAACTCCTCGACATCGACCCGGCACGCATCCATATCATTAGCGAGGCAGCTGCGGCGTTTGCCCGACCAGCAAGCCAACCAGATCCGCAACGCACCGTCAATGGCACGCTGCTCCACACAGGCGCTTTTCTGTTATTTGTCAGCACCATCGAGCCCCGCAAAAATCTCCCACTGCTCCTCGAGGCGCTTCGCATCTGCCGCGACCGGCACCCTGATCGCAACTATCAGCTCGTTGCCGCCGGCGCACGCGGTTGGCGCGACGCACCCATCATCGCCAAAATCGCAGAACTCCGTCTCCAGGATGCGGTCACGTTGACAGGCGCCGTCGCCGAGACAGATCTACACTGGCTCTATACCAATTGCCGCATCTATGCCAATCCGTCACGCTACGAGGGCGTTGGATTACCCCTGCTCGAAGCCCTCGCCTGCGGTGCGCCAGCACTGGCCAGCGACACCTCGAGCCTGCCTGAAGTCGGTGGGACGGCTGCACACTACCTCCCCGTCGACGATGCCGGCGCATGGGCCGACGCAATCGAAGCCCTGTGGGTGGACGACGACACCCGAGCGACCATGGCAGCAGCAGGCCCTATCCATGCCCAACGGTTTTCGTGGCACGCAACCGCAGTGCAGACCCGCGCCCTGCTCGAATCGGTGATATCGCAGTAATCTGCAAAGAAGGAATAGACGTATGCCTCCTATCCCCAGTCTCGTCGATGTCGCCTGGTTGGCCGAACATCTGCACGATCCCAACATTCTCGTGGCTGACACCCGCTGGTATCTGCTCAATCCCCCGCAAGGGGCAACCGAATACGCCGAATCGCACATAGCCGGTGCTATCCACCTCTCGATCGACAGTGACCTCTCCGCTCCACCGTTCGATGGTCCCGGTCGTCACCCGTTGCCACGCCCCGAAGAAGTGATTCGTACGTTCAGTGCTGCGGGGATTGATGCAACCGTACATGTCGTCGTCTACGACAGTGCTGGCGGCTCGATTGCCACACGCTTGTGGTGGATGTTGCGCTACTACGGCCACACCGGTGTATCCATCCTCGATGGCGGTTGGCAAGCATGGCAAGCAGTCGCAGGAGCAACCTCCAACGGGATTGAACGACGTGCACCACGCGTGTTCGTCGGCAGTCCCGATGCGAGCCATGTGGTCGACGGCGACATCGTCGACAGCGTCAAATCCGATGCAGACGTTGCCCTCATCGACGCACGCGCATCCGAACGCTACACGGGCGAGGTCGAGCCCTTCGGCCCACGCGCTGGACACATCCCCGGTGCTATTTCGCTCCCGTTTGCCGGCAATTTGACCCCAGCAGGTACGTTCAAATCACCTGCCGAACTGCGTGAACGGTATGTCGCTGCTGGGATCCCCGCTGCCAATCACATCATTTGCTATTGCGGCTCTGGCGTCACCGCTACCCACGACATCTTTGCCCTGCATCTGATTGGTCGGCATGCCCGTCTGTACGAAGGCTCGTGGAGCGACTGGGCCAGCACCCAACACCGGCCCATTCAGACCGGCGATCAACCGTAGCCACCTGCACAGAAAGATGGTCGCCATGGATCCGCTGCGCATCGTGATGGGATTAGTCATTAGTGCCGCTATCGGCGCACTCGCCTACAAACGCAGTTCGCTCACGGCGAGCGGCTGGCTGGGCGCAATCCTCACCGGTACCGCCACGTTTGGGTTGGGTGGCTGGCCACATGGGGTCACGTTGGTGTTTTTCTTTGTCTCTTCGACCCTCTGGTCGCGCCTCAAAAAGCAGCAAAAAGCCGCGCTCGAGCAGACCATGTTCGAAAAGGGCTCGCGCCGCGACATCTGGCAAGCACTCGCCAATGGCGGTCTCGCTGCGCTGATCTGCTGTGCCATCCCACTCTGGCCCGAGCACCTTTCGACTATCAAC
>CAIZHO010000268.1 GCA_903932805.1 uncultured Roseiflexaceae bacterium
CCGGGCTGATTGCATTCACCGTCTGGCAAGCATTGCCCAAAAATCGCGAAGATGCTCGCATGCGCACGATTGGCTGGTGGTTTGTGGTGGGAAGCATTGCCAATACGTTGTGGCTTGTTTTTTGGCATTACCAATATGTTGCCGTCACGCTCCCGATCATGTTGGTATTGTTGGGGACGTTGATTTTTACCGTTAACACATTCAACAAAATCCCGGCAAAACGTATCGCAGAGCGTCTCTGTGTAGACCTCCCGTTTCATATCTATCTTGGTTGGATCAGCGTCGCAACAGTGGTAAATGCATCGGTAGTAATGTTTGATAATGGTGTCACCCCATCTGACGATGTGGCGATTCTTTGTGCTGTCGTGCTTGTCGGTGTCGCAGTGGTCCTGGCACTTGCGCAACGTGTTTTGCGACGAGATACCGCGTATGGGATGGTAATTGCCTGGGCTCTGTACGGCGTTGCCGTCAAACAAGGTATTTATGCTACGGAAGGACTCCTCCCCGACGCTCCACTTTTGGTCACGGCAGCGACCTATGCAGCGCAAGCGTTGGCAGGATTGTTATTGCTCTGGTGGCTCGCTGATCGTGTTGGTGACGTCATGCGCAAGCGATCGGTTGCCTAGTTCACAACAAGACCGCAGGCGAATGCCTGCGGTTTTTTGCTGTGGATTCTGCGGTATGATAGCCGCACGCGCCGCTTATTCGAAAGTCGAGGAAGACACATGGCAGAGCAGCTTCGTGCCAGCATTTCACTGGATCGTCGTCGAACGGTAGGGACAATTTCACCGAATATATTCGGTGGCTTCATCGAACACATGGGTCGGTGTGTGTATGAAGGGATCTATGAACCTGGTTCGCCGCACGCAGATGCCGATGGTATACGTGTTGACGTGCGTAACGCGTTGCGCGACATGGGTGTCACCATCATGCGCTACCCGGGCGGCAACTTCCTCAGTGGCTACGAGTGGACTGATGGTATCGGCCCCAAAGAAAAACGACCCAAAAAACGTGATCTCGCCTGGAAATCGACCGAGACCAACCAATTCGGCACCCACGAGTTCATGGACTACTGCGCGAATCTCGGGTCAGAACCCATGCTCGGTGTGAACCTCGGCACGGGAACAATCCAATCCGCAGGGAACTATGTCGAATATGTGAATGCACCAACGGGTACGTATTGGTCAGATCTGCGCGCTGCCAACGGTCGTCAAGAGCCGTGGGGCGTCACCTGGTGGTGCCTCGGGAACGAAATGGACGGGCCATGGCAAATTGGCCATCTCAACGCCGATGACTATGGCAAGAAAGCCCGCGAAGCTGCCAAAATCATGAAATGGCACGACCCGTCTATTAAACTTGTGTTGGCTGGATCATCGTCCAATGACATGCCCACCTACCCAACCTGGGATCGAACGATTCTCGAACACTGTTACGATTTGGTCGATGTGTTGTCGATGCATTATTACGCTACCAACAACAAAAACGATACTCCTTCGTTCCTCGCACTCGCTGTCGACTTCGAAGCATATATCGAAACGTTGGCATCGACCATACGCTATGTCAAAGCACTCAAGCGCTCTGACAAAATGGTCAAACTGTCTTGGGACGAATGGAACGTTTGGTACAAAGCACGTCTTGACTCCGACATGGACGGATCTTGGACCGAGCGTCCGCACCTTATCGAAGAAGTGTATAACCTCGAAGACGCACTTGTCGTGTCGCAATGGATGAATGTCTTTTTGCGCAAATGCGATGTCCTTGAAATGGCCTGTATGGCACAGATGGTCAATGTGATTGCGCCTATTTTGACCAAAAAAGATGCAATGCTCCTCCAAAGCATCTACTACTCGTTCAAGATGCACGCAACGCGAGCAAAAGGGGTTTCGCTAGATTCATTTGTCAGTGTGGCCACCACACCGACTGCGAAATACGGCGATGTACCCATGCTCGATGTCGCTGCATCGTGGGATGCAACGACCAACACGGGTTCCTGCTTTGTGGTGAATCGCAGTCTCGACAAGTCCATCACTGTTACTATTTCGTACGCAGATGGACAAGCTCCGGTTCAGGCAGTACGCGCTGAGTCGATCTATGGAACCAACCCCAAGGCCCACAACACCTACGAAAACCCCGGCGTCGTCACCTCGCGTGAAATTCCTGTCCAAACGAGCGCCCAGGGCATCACTATTACGCTGCCACCACTCTCTTCGACGGCCATTGATATACGTTCTTAACTTCAAACGTGCCCTGGTGCTCAGCGCCAGGGCACGTTTTTTTGTGGGCTTGTGCATGGTTCGGATGCACGTATGTACCAGTGTTGACATGTAAGAGCACCCCCCCACATCCGTCCGTGAGAGCCTTTTGCAGTTTCGAAACGACGTTTTTTTGATTTACATAAAGTTATACAATTTCGCTTCCCACTCAGAGCCACAAGATTGATCATTATCACGCTACACACCATTTGACACGGTTATCGAGGATTGATATATTTACTGAACGTTGTTCGGTAATTGATAGGCAATCGATGGACAATACCACACCACGCACGCGACGGAATGCACGCATTCGGCAAGCAATTATCAAAAGTGCCGTAGAAATAATCCATCACGAAGGGGTATCGGCGCTTTCAATTCGTCGTATCGCAGATGCGATCGACTACAGCCCTGCGAGCATCTATGAGTATTACCCAAACAAAGATGCAATTTTAGCAGCGGTCTGCCTCGAAGGCTACGCAAAACTCACTGCTGCATTACAGGACTATCCAGCGACAGCAGATCCGCGCGTGGCGACACGTGAATGCGGTGTGCAATATGTCCGATTTGCCCTCGCCAATCCTGATTATTTCTTGCTGATGTTTTCATCGGCGGGGATGCAACCCAATCACAACAGCGAAGAATCACTCGAATTGCAATTACTGCGTAGCCCTGCATTCATGGTTATTTATCGCCATATTCATGCACTAGTCGAAGCGGGGTTTTGTGTCGTGACGCCGCGTTATGGGGTATTTCAGATTGCGTTGTCTGCATGGCAGATGGTGCATGGTATTGCAATGCTGTCATTAACCACGCTGCGGGATGGACCGTTGGACTATACCATCATTCGCATGACACTTGATGCGTGGCAACGCGGATTTGCCCACACTGTGGCAGAAAGGTAACCGAAAGTGTCAATTGTTCAATGGGGCAGTCGTAGATTTGTTGCTAGGAAACTCATTCGTTCAATCCCCCAATACGAGCGTTCCTCTCAATCTCATCACGTTCACTTGAAAGGGTAGTCATGTCAATTTTACGAACACTCTGGCAACACCAACGGGTTTTGGTCGTTATCTGCCTATGGCATGTTGCAATGATTCCCCTTGTGATGCTGTTGTATCTAATTTATCCTGTCGAAATAACTGGTGTGAACGGGTGGGTGAAGCCCCTGAAGTTCGCGCTATCTTCTGCAGTCTATGCTGGCAGTATTGCCTGGATTGCCACGTTGTTGCCTACCTCTTCGCGCTGGTACACCCTGGCTAGCTGGACTATCGCGGTATCATTGCTCATCGAGACGACGCTCATAACGCTACAAGTTGCCCGTGGCACCGTCAGCCATTACAACATTAGCACGCCACTCGACACCACCATTTACTCCCTTATGGCGACATTTATCAGCATGTTGGCCACGGCAAATATCATCTGTTTGTGTATCGTGCTCTTCCATAAAGCGATACCTTCCATCATCCGGATTGCCTGTGGATGGGGGCTCGGTATCTCCGTGGTTGGTATGGTTGCTGGAGTACTGATGACATCGGTCAATGTGGCACCATCGCAGCTCCATACGATGCAAGTAGATCAGAAAGCCCCAGCGAGCTACGGCGCGCACAGTGTCGGTGTCGATGATGGTGGACCGGGATTACCGTTTGTGGGATGGAGCACCGTGGCTGGCGATTTGCGTGTCGGTCATTTTGTGGGGCTCCACGGACTCCAAGTAGTGCCGCTGTTTGCATTGCTGTTGATTTCAGGCCGATTGCTTCGACGAAGCACCCCAGTCCAACACCAGCAACTTGTCCAACTGGTGGGGATTGC
>CAIZHO010000269.1 GCA_903932805.1 uncultured Roseiflexaceae bacterium
GTACGAGGCGTGCAACTGCCCCGACGAAGCGACCTGCAAGCTGCGTGCCGTGATGTTCGACGTACGCACGGCAATGACCATCATCCTCGACAAAACATCGCTCGCCGATGTGGTAGATGGCACCGTCGCATCCCCCGTGTCGAACCCGGCCTAGCGCATCACAAAAGCCACTATTTGTGCCACGAGTTCAGCTGATTCTGCGTTGAGATAGCGAAATTGCATCGGCTGTTTGAGTTTTTCGGCGTGGATGACAATCGCGTTGGTGTACGGATCAACGCCTATGATGTCATCGACTGCGATGGTCGCTGTGCGTCGATCACCTTTAAACACTATCCGATGCGACGTAATCACTAACTCACCACGGGCCACCTCGACCGTCGCCGTAACCGGTACGGATTGCCCTCTGCTACTCCCAAAGCGGTACGAAACGCCACGCATAATCCGTACAGACACGCCGCGGCTCCCACCCACCGTCTCGCGCCGGATTACTTTTTCTTCGTACAAGCCAACCTGCTCGACCCAATAGGCGAGTTCGCCTGCACGCAACTGGATCCCGGCGTCAGCCAGTGGTGTAATCACACCACGGGTCAGTTCGTACATTTTGCGTTGGAGCGTCATGGTGCCGATGAGTTCGCCGACGGTCGTCGACGGCACCTGGGTCAGTGCAACGATCTCGTTGATGGTTTTCATGTCGGTATCCGACACCAGTCCATCTGCCTTGGCAGCGCCAACGGCGTCTTTGAGCACCGCTATGCCTACCTCACGCACATCATCGGCGGTCAACCCATGCGCTGCGACTTCACTGCGTAACAGCTGAATCTCGTGCGGAGTGAGTACCATATCCGAGAGCGCGTCACGAAAAATCGTACGCAGCGCGTCTTTGCCTTGTGATCGACGCAATGCGTCTTTCACCGAATCAATGAGCTGTTGAAACATTCATCCCTCATGACGCAATACTGTAGCTATGATACCATCCAGATATGCAACAATTGTCCGTGTATGTGCGTCTCTGTGGCGAAGCAAAGAAGGAGTTACCATGACCATTCCTGATGTTACATTTGATCCAACCAATCCAGACCCACGGTGTGCATGTATTTTGGTGCTCGATACGTCTGGATCGATGCATGGCGAGAAAATCAATCAACTCAATCAGGGGTTGATCGCATTTCGTGATGCTCTGCAGTCTGATTCGGTTGCTCAGTCCCGTGTCGAGATAGCGATTGTCACCTTTGGGCCTGCCCAGCTGACCCAAGACTTCGCCTCCGCCGGCAGCTTTGCCCCGCCGACACTCTCCGCAAGTGGTGACACACCGCTTGGGGCTGCCCTTCAGCAGAGCCTCGATATGCTCGCCATGCGCAAAAAGCTGTACAAAGACAATGGGACTCCCTATTACCGTCCGTGGGTATTTTTGATTACCGATGGCGCACCCACAGACGGCGATGCATGGAAGGCAGCAGCCACACGCATCATCGACGAAGAAAACAAAAAGGGTCTTGCGTTTTTTGCGGTCGGGGTCGAAGGTGCAGATATGGATGTCCTCAAGCAACTCTCCACCCGCGAACCGTTGTCGTTGAACGGATTGCACTTCCGCGAGATGTTTGTCTGGCTTTCTTCGAGCCTCCAAAAGGTCTCGCAATCGCAACCAGGCACACAAGTACCGCTCGCACCACCGACCTGGAACCAAGTCTAGTCCACACCGCCGGCGCTCATGGAGCGCCGGCGGGTTTGCACAAGGAACACTATGAACTGGCGCATCGCCAAAGCATCGATTGTGGGGACCGGAC
>CAIZHO010000270.1 GCA_903932805.1 uncultured Roseiflexaceae bacterium
GGTCGCGTGGTGATACGATCGCGAAAACGCGGCAGCGGGTTCTCTGCACCCAAGGCAACCCCTGGCATCGTCAGCGGGGTGACCGTCAATGTCGTCATAATGTGTACTCCGGTGTACAGTTGTGTTCCCAATGAATGGGTCTATTGTATACCTGCAGACGATGCGATCGTTGCACAACACACAAACCGTTTCATTGACAATCCAAACGCCTTCTTTTAGGATGGTTGAGCTTTATTGACACGACTGTTTTATGCAGGAAAGGAAGAAAGATGAGCACCAAGAAATCTGCCGGGTTTTCGGCCGAAGAAAAAGCTGCTATGGCCGAACGCGCCCGTGAACTCAAAGCCGAGGCCAAAAACAGTCAGCTCCGTGCCGATGGTGAAAAGGATTTGTTCGCCAAAGTAGCCGCTATGTCCCCCGACGAAGCAGCCATCGCCACGCGCCTCCACGAACTCGTCACGACGCATGCGCCCATTCTCGCCCCCAAAACATGGTACGGTATGCCGGCTTGGGTGCGCGATGGCAAGGTGGTCTGCTTCTTCCAGGCGGCGAGTAAGTTCGCTAGCCGAATAAACACCTTTGGCTTCCAGGATGCAGCCACGCTCGATGACGGCCCCATGTGGCCAACGTCATATGCCCTCCAGGCGATGACGCCTGCGGTCGAAGCGCAGATTGTGGCCTTGTTGAAAAAATCGACCAAATAGAATATTGATTCTTTGATTTGGGCGTTCTGTTGCCTATGCCTGAGCACACTGCAGCAGAACGCCATTGTTTGTCTAGAACGCTTGGCTATCTCAGGTACGCCGCGTCTCTGCGTGATGCCGTTCCTTTTTGCTCTCAGTCCACCAAACTACTGCTAACTGCTAACTGCTAACTGCTAACTGCTAACTATATCGCTCCGACCACGGCATGCGGCACATACGGTGCTTCGAGGTAGGCGACGTCTTCACGGCTGAGGGCCACATCCAGCGCTGCGACCGCTTCGTCCAAATGCGCCGCCTTGGTTGCACCAATAATCGGTGCGTTCACCGGTGCGCGCTGGAGCAACCAGGCAAGTGCAATCTGTGTGCGTGTCACACCATACCGGACTGCTAGCTCTGCCACCCGTTCGATGACGAGCTTGTCTGCCGCGGCCGTGCCGTCGTACTTCGAGACGGCAGTCGTATCGGTCTGTGCACGCAGGGAACTCTCTGCTGACCAGTCACGGGTCAGACGTCCCGCAGCCAATGGGCTATATGGGGTCACGCCGATGTTGGCGTCGACGCAGAGCGGCAGCATCTCTCGCTCTTCTTCACGATAGATCAAGTTGTAATGGTTCTGCATCGACACAAACCGCGTCCAGTTGTTTTTCTCAGCAGTGTGCAGCGCTTTTTGGAACTGCCAGGCGTACATGGCCGACCCACCGATGTAGCGCGACTTGCCGGCTTTGACGACATCGTGCAGGGCTTCCATCGTCTCTTCGATGGGTGTGTGGTAGTCCCAGCGATGAATGATGTACAAATCGACATACTCCATCCCGAGGCGTTTCAGGCTGTTGTCGATTTCGTGCATGATCGATTTGCGCGACAAACCGCCGGTGTTTTGCCCATCCTTCATCTTCATAAAGACTTTGGTGGCGACGACGACTTCGTCGCGCTTGGCATAGTCACGCAGTGCACGGCCCAGGATTTCTTCGCTGGCACCGAACGAGTAGATATTCGCCGTGTCGAAAAAATTGACACCCTGGTCGATTGCATGCTTCACCACCGCACGGCTATCGTTTTCGTTGAGCACCCACTTGTGGATCCAGTTCGTGTCGCCGAAGCCCATACAGCCCAGACAGATGCGCGAAATGTCCATGCCCGTGTTGCCCAGTTTTGTGTACTTCATGGTTCTTCCTTCTTTGAACGCACGAAAAATGTCTTAGAATCATACACGACGCAGTACCTGCTAATGCGCGGTAGAGCTCGTTGTTCGTCTGTGCCCAATCAATACCCGCACCCGCGAGATGCGCTATACTGCGCAGACTCGCGCACAATGCGCACAAAGACGGAGCAACAGATGCCTTCACGATACGCCGATGTCCCCGCATACTACGCAACCTTGACCGACGCACAACGGACAACCATGAGCGAGATTATTGATTTTGTCCTCGCCGAGTTCCCCCAGCTCGAGGTCAAGATCGCCTGGAACAAGCCACACATCCACTTCAACGGCAAGTATGTCCTGGGGATGGAAGCCGCCAAGAAACACCTGATGTTTCACCCGTGGAGTGTCCCCGTCTTCGAGAGTTTTCTGCCGCGGCTGACCGGATATGTCAGCGGCAAGCGCACCTTCCAAATACCCCTCACCTGGACCATGGACCGCACCCTCATCCGCGACATCGTCGTCGCCCAACTGGCGACCATGGAGTAGCTGTACCATGCGACACCGTCCGTTGCACCTGCAATGGACGGTTTTTTGTGTCACGCGGGGATGACAAACGTACTGAACGAATCCGCCGGCAGTGCCGGGGTAATCACCTGATTGCCGATCATAATGGATGTGGCGTACGAACGTTACTCCCGCCAACATTATTTGCCCGATGGGCATGCGGTAGCCCGTAAAGTTGGCCCCAACGCCCTGTGCAAAAAACGCGCTGCATAGTGCCTCCTCACGTGTGACGTATTGCCTCTATGGTACGCTAGATTGGAGAGATGCAAATCAAGGAGGCTCGTATGCCGCTCGACGTGATTGCCTTGGCGAGCGCAGTGCGTGATATGACCACCCATGTGGTGTCGGGTGCGGCCGAACGTCTGCGTCAACGCGCCATGATCCGTACCATGCTCGAACGCCACGTCGGTCACGAAGAGCACTGGAACGACGTCGTCACCATCAGTGACCGTACCCAGTGGTTGCTGGCGCGGACGACCGAAGCCTTCGATACCGCCCGTCCCGCACCGTTGTGCCCCGACGAGTACATCATCGTCGCCACCGATGGGTCACAACTCGACGTCGAGCGCCACGGGATGGCGGTCTGCGCGCTTATCAACATCGGCCAGGTGTACATTCGCTACGGCACCCAGCCCGAAGCCCAGCTCAGCTCGGTGCCACAACTCGCCTACCAAGACCATGATTTGTACATCACCACTGGGCTGCGGCGCATACCCGTCGAAGGGCAATTGCTCAACGCCAAGCGTGATGCCCAAGAAGGTATCGCACTGGCGGCCTTGGCCGAGACACATCACCAGGGCGAGATCCCCATCGTCGCCCTCCAAGACGGTACGCTGATGCGTTGGAAGCTGGCCAACAGCGAAGACGTGGTACGTACCGCCCTGCTCGACCCGTATCTGGCTGCCCTCGATCGCTGCAAGGCGCTGGGCATCCCGGTGGCATCGTACATCTCGCGGCCGCGCTCGCCCGAGTTCCTCGGCATGGTACGGCTGATGTTTTGCCCCGATGTACGGCTACCTGATCGCCGTGGGGCAATCTGCGACCAGTGTAGTGATGTACGTGCTGGCCGTGCGCCGTCATGCCGCCCGTGTGACGACATGGCAGATGCGGATA
>CAIZHO010000271.1 GCA_903932805.1 uncultured Roseiflexaceae bacterium
ATACGAGGCCGCGTAGCTGCTTTGGTGCGAGATGCCGGTTCTGCAATGAATCATTGAGAACTGCAACCTTCGAACACAACGCTGCGAGTCGGCATCCATACGACAGTTACACGTTGCATGTCATGAAACCTCGCGATGGCGCATGAAAACGCCCAGCTAGAGTGATTGTATTCTGAAGAACGTTTCGCGGCAGATGTATTCCTCCCAACCTGGGCAACGAGAGACACAATAGAGCGTGACAATGATGAACCACAGAGAATCGGATACAGACATACCTGCGGTGCTTGCCACCGATGCACTCTGCTGCCGGTATGGCACCACGGTCGCAGTGCGTGATGCGACTCTTGTCGTACGTGCGGGGGAACATATTGCGCTGATTGGCGGGAACGGATCAGGGAAGACGACATTCCTGCGGGCAGTTATGGGATTTCATCGTGAGTACTCAGGGCACATCAGGATTGGTGGGCGTACGGTAGCGAGCCGCGGCAACCACCCCTGGGTCTATCGGGCCATCGCCTGGATGCCGCAACGGCAGGCGACCGGAGCCTTCCCGCTCTTGGTACACGAGTTGCTCGACAGTAGCCTCGACCCCGCGGCTGCGCGACAGGCGGCGATTGACCTCGCCATGGAGCCCTTTCTCACGCGTAATCTCTCGACGTTGTCCGGTGGTCAACTGCAGCGCGTTTTTCTGTCACGTGCACTCGGAAGTCTGACGGGTGGGGCTCAACTCCTCGTCGCAGACGAACCGACGGCTGCGCTTGACTTTGCAGGGCAACAGGCCATGGCGCGTTTGTTGACCGAATCGGCACAGACGATGCTGGTGGTGACGCACGACCGCGCACTCATTGAGCGTTGCGACCGCGTCTATGAGATGGCGGGTGGGCAGATGCGTGAGGTGCCACGATGACCGCTGCATGGTACGAGTATTTTGCGCTTATCCCTGTACAGCGGGCTTTTGTGGCGTTGTGTATCAGTAGCGCGGTGTTCCCCGTCGTGGGTGTGTGGATTTTGGGACTCAATATTGTGCCGGTACGCTTTGCGATGATGCATGTAGCATTGTTGGGGATTGCATTGGGCATGGTCCTCGGGCTTGACACCGCGTTGATGGGGGTGGTGTGCTGCGGGATTGTGGGAATCGCCCTCGCACCGCTTGCGGACAAACCGACGGGATTGGCCGGACCAATGGGGTTGGTCATGACCCTTGCGATTGCTGCAGCACTGCTCGTGCTCTCGATTGCGGGGGTGAATGCAAACGGCGCGTTTGAGCTGTTGTGGGGATCGATATTGGCCATGCGGGAGCAGGATGTTTGGATGATGGCGGGAATTTCCGCGGCCGTGGTTGGAGTCGCAGTGGTGTTCCGTCGAGATCTTACCCTGCTGCTCTACGACCGAGAAATTGCACGGAGCTCAGGCGTCCCCATCGGTCTGGTGACGACCATTGTGATGGGGGTCATTGCCCTTGCCATCGGCGCAGCTGTCCGTCAGACCGGTGCGTTGTTGGTCGATGCGATTACCATTCTGCCGGCGTTGGCTGCCCGCAATATGGCCCAATCACAACGGGGGATGATCGCGTGGGCAGTGGGTATCGGCCTCGTGGGTAATCTCGGTGGGTTCATTCTCACACTCGTCATCAATCAGCCACCAGGACCGGTGCTCGTGGTGACCGTGAGCATTATCACCCTCTTGACGTACCTCAAACGTCGTTGACAACCACCCAATACACAGGCCCCCATCATGTCAATGCAAACATACCCGTTGCATCGAGGTGCCCCTCCCCCAGTAAAATGTATTCCATCCACAGAACAAGGAGCATCAACGATGAGAGCGGTCATTGCAGAATCACGTGCATTTGCCTGTTGGAGTGACTATCAAGAGGCCCTCATACGCGCGGTTGCGCCATTGACACCCGAACAATTGCAGCAGCGTCCCGTGCCTCTCATGCGTACTGCAGGCGAAATCGCCGCGCACATCGTCTATGGCCGGGCGTTGCATCTGACCCATAGCCTTGGGAGTGCCGCTGCTGCCGTGCAGCCATGGCTCGCGTGGGACGGGAGCAATGCGGGGCCACAGACTGCTGCTGCTATCGTCGATGGACTCGAAGCGACATGGAAGTTACTAGCCGTCACGCTGCAGCGGGGAGCACCGACAGACCCAGTAACCGATGACG
>CAIZHO010000272.1 GCA_903932805.1 uncultured Roseiflexaceae bacterium
AGTAGCCTGCCACGCACAGCACCACCGTGGCAAAAACCGTCAATCGTGGTGCTGTTGGTTGGAGTATACGTAGCCCCTCAAACAGGATGGCGCAGAGAAACAACAACGGGACAAAGCGCATATTCGCACTGATCAGCCCTTGGGTCAGGGCGAACATTGTCAAGCCCACCACCACCACACCACGCGGTGCAGAGCGCTGCGTCGTCTGTCGCAGTGCCAATGTCATACTTGCAGCAAAAACCAGCATCGCCGTTGTCGCTTGGCCGATTGCTCGGTCGCCGCCGCTCGTGCTGTCTGCATAGACTGCAACCAACGGGGACCAAGTCGCACATACGCCCCACACCACCGTCAATGGTCCATAGAGTGCCACAACAGTGGGCAACAGGGGGTGTAGCTGTGTCGTCGCCATGCTCCCAAGAATCCAGGCAAGGAACGCAACCGTGAGGACATGGAACGGTTGCATCAGGCTCAGCATCCGGTAATCAGATCCTTGCACATACTGCACCAGTACATCGAGGATTGCACAACCCACCAGCCCCAAACGTACAAACCATAAATGAAATGCAGACAGGGAAGACTGCGGTGACCAGAGGAAGAGCGCCGCCAAAGAAAGCGCGAGTGCACTCAAGAGATGCAACTCGGCAGCCCACGCGAGCAAGACCGACTGATTGAAGAAGACGAGTGATTCGTACACCGGCATACAGATGCAGAGCACCGCCACGGCGAGCTGTAATCGCACATCGTTTGATCGCATGTTGCCCTCGCAAGAATGATGTCCGATTATACCAGTCATCCCGGTATTCAGTGCATCGTTCGGGCTTCGTTAGTATGGGCGATGCCATCCTGCCGTCCGACAGACCGTGATGAGCGTTGTTTCGTCGCATTCGAGGGTTGCATAAATTTTTCGAACACCGGAACGGACCGTGTCGACACTGATAAAAAGAGATTTTGCAATTTCTGTGTACGGCATCCCACTGAGCAGGCAATCAAGGATTTGCAGACAGCGTATGTCGAGTGGGGGCGTGTAGCCCGTATGGATGTGATGTAAACGGCGTAAAATCGACGCCATATACGGATCGTCACTCGACATTGGCGGGACATCTTCCATGTTTTCGGGTTGCTGTTTTTTCTTCATGGTGAGCTCCTTTCCATTCTCTTTCGAATGCGCCCACTATAGCAATTTTTTCATGTTCTGACAATAACAGTAATGCGCATTACGCAAAAAAGATGAGAGTGTATCTTCAGACGGTTCAGCGTTGCCCACACAGAGTGCTCCATGGTACTATTTACACACGCCAAATATCTTCTTCAGCGGCGAAGACGACCAATCGCATCAACGAGGAGCGACATGAACACACCGACCCCATTTGAACAAGCTGCTATTTGGGCTGTATTCGGCATGGCATTGCTGGGTATTGCATATGCATTCGTATTGCGTGCCCAAATTCTCGCCCAAGATAAAGGCACTGCCCGCATGCAAGAAGTGTGGGGGTTCATTCGTGCAGGGGCGAACGCGTATTTATCACGCCAATTTCGCACCATTGCATTGCTGATTGGGATTTTGACGGTGGTGCTCGGTGCGAGCGTTTTGATTATCCCGCCATCACACGAAGCAGTCATTCGTTTCGGTTCTGTTGATGCAGCCACACAGTGGGTTGCCTGGGGCCGCGCGTTGGCCTTCTTGATGGGCTCGCTTTTTTCGTATACGGTCGGGTATGTCGGGATGAATGTCGCCGTTGAGGGTAACGTGCGTGTCGCTGCTGCAGCGAGACTCGGCTATAATCCTGCGCTCCAAGTCGCATATCGATCGGGGAGTGTCACCGGGATGCTCACGGTCGGTCTTGGGTTGCTCGGTGGGACCATTATCTTTTTGGTCTTCGGTATCAGTGCACCCGATGCGTTGCTTGGCTATGGCTTTGGTGGCTCGCTGATTGCATTGTTCATGCGTGTGGGTGGTGGCATCTACACCAAAGCCGCCGATGTCGGGGCTGACCTCGTCGGCAAAGTCGAAGCAGGCATTCCCGAGGACGATCCACGCAATGCTGCCGTCATCGCCGACCTGGTCGGTGACAATGTCGGAGACTGTGCTGGTATGGCCGCCGACGTGTTCGAAAGCTTCGAGGTAACCACCGTATCAGCACTGATCCTCGGCCTCGTCTTGGGCGATGCCATGCTCGGCACCATTGGTGACGGTCAGTACGACCTCCGTTTTGTTATTTTCCCCTTGTTGCTACGGGGAATTGGGGTACTAGCCTCGGCGATTGGGAATCTGATCGTACGTACCGACGAGATCAAGCGCGATGCGTTGGGAGCAATGGATCGCGGCCTCTACCTGTCGGCAGCCATTGCCATCACCGGTTTTGCGGCAATCACACAGGTCTATATGATTGATCCGGCCAGCGGTGCTGTCGATTGGAAGCCCTTCCTGGCTACCGTCTCGGGCATATTCTTGGCCATCGGGTTGGGCAAGCTCACCGAGTACTACACATCAACGAAATATGGACCTGTCCAAGAGGTGAGTGCGGCGTCCGAAACCGGTGCAGCTACGAATATTCTCTCCGGTACCGCCCTCGGGATGGAATCGAGCACCTACTCTGCCGTCGTCATCGCAGGTGCGATTTTTGTCTCTATCCTCATCTATGGGAGTGCTGCTGCCGATCTTATTCACGTCCTTTACGGCGTGGCACTGACTGGTATCGGCATGTTGACATTGACCGGCAACACGATTTCGATGGATTCGTTCGGCCCGATTTCGGACAATGCAAACGGAATCGGCGAAATGTCGAATCTCGAAAAGTCAGCCCGCGACGTCATGGATGACCTCGACGCCGTCGGTAACACCACCAAGGCTGTGACCAAAGGTATTGCCATTGGCTCTGCAGTCATCGCCGCAGTGGCCCTGTTTGGGTCATACATCAGTGATGTCGGCAAGGTACAAATCGCGCTCGGGTACGAACAGCTGACGGCTATCAATGTCGCATCCCCAGCAGTATTCATTGGCTTGCTTATCGGCGGTGCTGTTCCGATGCTCTTCTCATCGTTGATGATTCGGGCGGTGGCACGTGCAGCAGCCGAAATCGTTACAGAGGTCCGTCGCCAGTTTAAAATCCCCGGCATTATGGAAGGCACTGTGCTGCCAGACTATGCACGGGCTGTGAGTATCTCGACGAGTGCTGCCCAGCGTGAACTGTTGGGTATCGGCATTATGGCCGTCGCCATACCCGTCCTGGTGGGATTTGGTTTGGGCATCGAGGCGCTCGGTGGCTTCCTGGCAGGGGTCATCTTGTCGGGCCAGTTGCTGGCAGTCTATCAATCAAATGCCGGTGGTGCATGGGATAA
>CAIZHO010000273.1 GCA_903932805.1 uncultured Roseiflexaceae bacterium
AAGCCATCGACCCCGGCACGGATGTCGTGGCAGCCGTCCGTGCTGCGTGCGGCGGGTCGCTGCCTGACGTCGTCCTCGACGCAACGGGCCATCCTGCAGCCATGGAAGCCTCGTTTGGACTGCCAATCAACAGCGGGACATTGGTTTTCGTCGGGCTTGTCCAAGGGGATCTGCGCTTTGTAGATCCCGAGTTTCACCGGCGAGAAATGACACTGCTGGCGAGCCGCAACGCCACGGCAACAGACTTCGACGCGGTGATTGCAGCGCTCCCGTCGATCGATATTGGCGCTTGGGTGACCCATCGGACCCCTCCGGCCACACTCGCCACCGAGATGCCGCTCTGGCGCGATCCCGGCTATGGGGTGATCAAAGGGATGCTCGACATGGATGCGAGTGACGCATGCTGAGCAGGCAGTACCCAGCGTTACAACATCGACCGTATCGGTTGCTGTGGAGCGGCTTGCTGGTATCAAACATGGGCACCTGGATGCAAAACGTCGCCCAGAGTTGGCTCATCTACAAAATGACCAACAACGATGCGCGCTATCTGGGCTGGCTCGGTTTGGCCTTTGCAATCCCGATGATTGCGTTGCCAGCAGTCGGTGGGATGCTCGCCGACCGCTACCCACGGGCAGGTATTTTGCGCATCACCCAATGGAGCATGGCCCTGGTTGCACTGATCCAAGCCATATTGACGCTCAGTAATCTCAATACCCCTATGTATATTTTGATTGCTACGTTTGTCGGCGCGACGCTGTTGGCCGTCGACAATCCGACACGGCAGGCGCTCATCCCCACGTTGGTGCCGCGCCACGACCTGATGAATGCATTGGCACTCAATGCCGCAACATACAATGGCGCAGCCCTCCTCGGCCCGGCCATCGCGGGGTTTTTGTTGAGTGTGGTCGGGGCGGGGTGGTTGTTTGCCGCCAATGCCATTAGTTATCTCGCCGTTATCTATGCCGTCAGCCAGATGCCGGCCGTCGACGAAGCCAGCCGGACCCCGAGTACCCTGGCCGATGCACTCCTCGGCGGGGTGCGCTACGCGCGCGGGCATGCGCTGACCGGGATTTTGCTGTTGACGTCTGCAGTGCTGTCGCTGTTCGGGCGTTCCTATCAGCAGGTATTACCGATTTATGCCGACGATATCTGGCACATCTCGGCTCAAGGATACGGCATCATGCTGTCGGCAGCGGGGGCAGGGGCGATGATCGGCGCACTGGGGATGGCATCGTTGCCGCGTATCACACCCAATGGGCGCAACCTCAAATTTGCAGGGATCCTGTTTGCTGTGCTGTTGGCGTGCTTCGCTTTGACGACGGTGTGGTGGATAGGCGTGATTTTGCTGGTCTGCATCGGCATTATGAGCACGGCGGCGACAACATTCATTGCGACGATGCTCCAGTTGGATGTCCCTGGCAATCTACGCGGGCGCGTCATGAGCCTACACGCCATCACACTCATTGGTGTGCCATCCGTCGGTGGGTTGCTGGTGACCTCATTGACGACCGTGCTGGGGACTGGGACCGACAGCCACGCCATCAATGCCGCGGGGGCACCGTTGGCCTTGCTGGTGGGGGCAGCGACCGTCGCACTGTTGTTTGTGGTGGTACGCATCCCGTTGCGCGACAGCACCGCTCCTGAGCCGGTACGCTAACACGTTGACCGGCCCGTAGGTTC
>CAIZHO010000274.1 GCA_903932805.1 uncultured Roseiflexaceae bacterium
ACAAACAATCTGGGGATTGCTGGACCACGACCTGCCGCACGCCGGCGAACTCTCGCTGTTGTTGGGTGCGCAGGGGTTACCAGGGGTCGAGATATAGGCGATACCGATGCATATCTCCATGAGGTTGCCCAAGCGCATCGGTTGATTTGTCGTATTTTGGCAGGTGACACTTCTGTTGTCGTCACGGTCGCGCGTCAACACATACATGCACTGGGAGCGAACGCTCCGACCGTGGTGTTATATTTTTTGTCTGCTATAGTACGTTTGGTAGACCAAGAAAGAGATGCAGAGACCCGGAAGTACAGCCGTTGGAGTTCGTGTGTATGGAATCGATCCCCTCCTGAAAGTGAGTGCCTTTATGCGTGTGGCAGTATTGAGTTTTTGGCATGTGCACGGCAAAGACTATGCAAACGAAGCCGTCGCGCACCCCGGCACCGAACTGGTCGCCATTTGGGACGAAGACGCAACCCGCGGCCAGGCAATGGCAACCCAGTATGGGGTCGAATTCATCGCAGACTATACGGTGTTGTTGGCCCGCACGGACATCGATGGGGTTATCGTCACGTCACCAACCAACATGCACCGCGAGTTGATGATTGCTGCGGCCAACGCAGGCAAGCATATCTTCACCGAAAAAGTCATCGCAGCCCATGTACGCGACGCAGAAGCCATTATGGAAGCAGTGACGCGCAACGGCGTGACCTTCGTCGTGTCGCTGTATCGGCGCTACCACGCCTCGAGTGTGGCCATCAAAGCCATCATCGACAGTGGGGCGTTGGGCGAACTGACCTACGTGCGCGTACGCGATTCGCACAATGGAGCGCTGCGCACCGCAGAAAACCCCAATGGCTGGTTGGTCGCATCGTTTTTTGACCCGATACAAGCGCAAGGCGGTGTAGTCACCGATTTGTGTCATCCGGTCTATCTGACCCGTTACTTCCTTGGTCGTCCCGTCAGCGTCAGTGCAACCTACGGATCGTACAGCCAGCGCGCCGTCGAAGATAACGCGGTGGTGTCGATGCGCTATGCAAATGGGGCGATTGGCATCGCCGAGACGAGTTTTGCAGCGCGGTATTCACCGTTTAGCGTCGAAATCCATGGTACCGAAGGTTCGCTCCAGTACGAACAGCTGGGTATCGGCGAGATGATTGATGAACGCCGTGACGCTGCAGCAGGCCGCCCACACGACCCGGCCACGCGCCTCTATGGCATGCATCGCGTGTTGCGTGTGCGGAGTACGAAGCTCGATGATGCGAAAACCGAATGGATGCAACACACTATCCCCGATCAGAGCGACCCCCCAACCGCCTATAGCCAGTGGGTTCGCCACATTAGCGAAAAGACCGCCCCGTCAGAAAACACCCAGCTCGCCATGGACCTGACCGCTATCGTCGAAGCTGCAAATCTGAGTGCCCAGGAAGACCGCGGTATACGCCTCGATAGCCTTGCGCATCACGCGTAGAGGAGTTAGTAGGTAGGAGTTAGTAGTTAGTAGTGTGAGGGTGATGCAGGCACACCTGGCTGCCCATGGCGTGTTGGCTCGGCCTCGGTTCTCCACAGGGATGACAGATGTCGAACCTGCGCGCACGTGCGCGCCACCGAAGACGATGTCATGCCTGTGGACACCTCGCCGATGTATGTGGTGTCGAGGCATGCCT
This sequence comes from uncultured Roseiflexaceae bacterium, assembly GCA_903932805.1. Taxonomy (GTDB): domain Bacteria; phylum Chloroflexota; class Chloroflexia; order Chloroflexales; family Roseiflexaceae; genus UBA965. Next base: position 1,659 of record CAIZHO010000274.1, read on the forward strand.
CGACCGCAGGCAACGCGTGCGAGGTTGTCCATGGGCATGACTCAGCAGGCTCACGAACGAGAAAGAGATCAGATGCCGTACCCGATGCGTTTATACCTCATGCGCGTGGGCGAAATGCCGGCGTATCAGATTCCCATTGTGTGCTACCTTGTCCAACTCAATGACGGGACAAACGTGTTGATCGATAGTGGGTTGCCGGAGGTGTTGCCAGCGGATGAAAAGGATTTTGTCAACACACGCGATGTTGTCACTCAGTTACGCGAAATCGATGTACGCCCGGAGGATATCAACATCGTCATCTCGACCCACTACGACATCGATCATGCGGGGCATCACAGTGATTTCACCCAGGCTCGGTATGTGGTGCAACGGAGTCACCACCACGACGCGGCCAGCAATCCCCGGTTCGCCCCATTGCGGTCACAGTGGGACCAAGACCCGTCACTCATCCTGCTTGTCGACGGCGATGTGACGCTCTTCGACGGCCTGCAGCTGTTGTTGACCAGCGGACACGTTCCAGGGCATCAATCGGTGCTGGTCCAGCTCCCACAGACTGGGGCGGTGCTGCTGCCGATTGACGCGGTCCCTTTTGGCGGCGGGTTTGTGCGGGACGCCGAATTTGACCTCAGTGCACCGGACGCGAAAGAAACCCAGGCGAGCCTGTACAAATTGCTCGATATCGTCGACACGCACGACATCGCGATGGTCGTTTTTGGGCATGAAGAAGCCCAATGGCAGGTGTTGAAGACACTTCCAGAATACTACAGCTAGGTTTCGCGAGAGTGCACACAAGCGCACAAAACTCCTACGCACTGTCTCGCCGTTCCGCCTGAGATGACAGCGCTCACTGCGGCCGCTGTCTGCACACACTATTGCAGGTAATTTTTCGCCAGCTGGACGAGATAAGACGCACCGATGGGCAAGATTGCATCATTGAAGTCATAGCTGGCGTTATGTACCGGGGTGGCATATTGCCCCGTATCGCCATTCCCAATGAAGATGAAATTGCCGGGGACCGTAGCCAAAAACGCTCCGAAATCTTCGGAGCCGAGCAATGGCGCCGTGTTGGCGTCGACGCGGTCAGGACCGACGACTGCGTGGGCGGCATGGACCGCGGCGGCGACGCCCGCTGCCGGATTGACGGTAGGTGAAAATTCGTGCGTATAGCTGACCACACAGGTCGCTCCGTGGGCAGCACAGATACCTGCACACAGTTCACGCATCCGTCGTTCGAGGGCGGCTTGGACGTGCGGTGCATAGCTGCGTGTGTCGCCTTTGATGGTCACGTGCGTGGGAATGGCATTGCGTATGCCGTCGGTGATGAACTCGGTGCACGAGACGACCGCTGCGTCGCTCGGGTCGATGCTCCGGGCCACGATGGTCTGAAGCGCCAAGACAATCTGCGCCCCGATAACGAGCGGATCAACGGTCATGTGCGGCCGGGCAGCGTGTCCGCCAATACCCGTTATGTCAATGACAAAATTGTCTTCGCTGGCCATGATGCCCCCCACTCGCGTGGCGAAATTGCCGGCTGGCATGCCAGGCATATTGTGGATGCCGTAGATGCAATCGACGGGGAAGCGCGTCAAGACACCGTCGGCAAGCATGGCATGGGCACCGTGGCCGTGTTCTTCGTCGGGTTGGAAGACAAAGCGCACGGTCCCCGACCAGCTTTTGTCAGCGGCCAGTAGGGCGGCTGCACCGAGTAACATAGCCATGTGGCCGTCGTGCCCACAGGCGTGCATGCGCCCTGG
>CAIZHO010000275.1 GCA_903932805.1 uncultured Roseiflexaceae bacterium
CACCCTGATGCTCTATCTCATAGACCAGCCGACTGCTCGCGGGGCATACAACGCGGTTGCTCCCGAATGTGTCGATAACGCGACGTTCAGCGCTGCAATAGCACACACGCTCCATCGTCCGAATTGGCTCCCGGTGCCTGCGTTTGTCCTGCGCTTGGTATTAGGCGAAATGGCCGACGCGCTCCTGCTCAACGGCCAAACCATGCAATCCAATCGTCTCAATCCTGCCGACATCGGCTACCGCTACAACGCACTCATCCCCGCGTTACAACATTTGTGGGAGCATCCTGCATGAATCGAATACTCTGGTGCTGCGCTGTCGTGGTTGCCCTGTTGAGTGCATGTACCACCCGGTTCGAAGCGGATCTCGGACCCAACACCCAAATCCGCTGGGGGGTTACTCCGACTTTGGTTCCCACCACATATCGTCGTGATTTGCCGGTGACGCCGTTCCCCACCCGTGCAGCCATTGCAACCCGAAGCGACGCCCAAAACACAACGATTGCGGCACTCGAAGCCGAGACCATGGAGCTTTATGGCCAAAGTGTCCCAGCAGTCGTCAGTATCGAGCTCCCCTTTGTGCACCCAACCGTCGACGGGATGAGCGCTCCCCGGTCATTCATGTTGTCCCAAGGAAGTGGATTCTTGTATAACGACCAAGGGCACATTGTTACCAATGCGCATGTTGTGGCTCAAGCAGATGTCTACCAGATTCGCTTTGGGGAAACAACTGTCATCAGCGCTACGGTGATCGGGCGTGACGCTGCACACGACATTGCGGTGCTCGCGCTCGACACGCCAGCACCAATCGGTCCGCTCACGATGAGCACGCGCACACCCGCCACCGGTATGTGGATTATGACCATCGGTAGCCCGTATGGCCTGAACGACAGTATGACGCTTGGCACGATTAGTGGAACAAACCGCGAGCTTTCGACCGATTCGACCACCCTTACCGGTATGATCCAAGTCGATGCCGTCTTGAATCCCGGTAGCTCTGGCGGTGTCCTCATAGAGCGTACGGGCGCCGTTATTGGGTTAACGACTGCAATCCAAAGCAGCACCGGGAGCTTTGAAGGTATCGGCTACGCCATTCCTGCCAGCACAATTGTCAAACATGCAGAAGACCTCATCGCTGCAGCTATGCAAGAGCGCACCCCGTAACGATTACTCCCAGCGTGTGGCTGTCTGCAACGCTTGCCCGAGAACGACTTTGTAGAGCGATCCGGGCATCCAATACGAGCCGAACTGTGACAGGTGATTGGTCACCCACTGTGTATCGAGCACCAAAAACCCATTCCGGCGCAGTCGTCCGACCAAGTCAACCAATGCGACTTTGCTTGCGTCACGGTCACGGCTAAACATGCTTTCACCGGCAAATAACCCACCCAATGCAACACCATAAAGTCCGCCGACTAACACGCCGTCACGCCACGTCTCGATACTGTGTGCATACCCCCTGGCGTGGAGCTCGCTGTACACGTCGATGAAATGGTCGCTGATCCAGCTCGTTGGCGCATCGGTGCGCGGCTCGGCACATGCACGCATGACCTCCCGAAATGCCGTATCGCAGGTGGTGGTGTATTTGCCGGATCGAATTGTCCGCGCTAACCGAGCGGGAATGTGAAACCGATCATCGAGCGGGATTATACCGCGAGGATTCGGGCTGTACCACTCCAAAACCCCCGCATTATCCATCGGGAAGATACCCTTGGAATACGCCCGTAGCAGCAGTTCGACGGATAGTGTCGTCATGGTCTTTGTTTCCTTGTCACTCCTCTATTATGCGCTCGTTTTGCCCTTTGTGATACTGTCCCTGCATGCAAGCAGCATGCTATAATGTATTTGGTTTTGCGCATGTCAATGCGTTAAAATCATTTCCGAGTGCTTCTCCTCGTTCCTCAGGAGCAACCGATGCAGTATGCCCGAGCACTGTTGCGCCACCTCAGTCGACTCTGGATTATCGTGCTCCGCACGACACTCATCATGGTGATTACCATAATCAGCGTGGCTGGCGTGGCGTTCCAATGGTATGCAGAATCAGTGTCGATTGTCGGACAGTCGGGGACTGCAACAGGGCGTGGCATCGGCCTACAAGAGCCCATCCGGATTACATTCTCGCATCCGATGGACGAAGTACGGGTCACAAATGGTTTGACAGTTACGCCACGGACTCCGATAAATATGCGTTGGAACGCCCAAAGCACTGAGCTTTCTATTGTGCCGCGCACAAGTTGGCTGAGTGATACGGCATACACCATTGGAGTATCTGCGACCGCACGCAGCGCAACATTCCAGCCCATAGAACCATGGAGCATGCAGTTCACCACGCGTGCAGTCCTGCGCGTCATCCAGTTTTTGCCGGCGACGATGAGCACCAATGTCCCACGAGAAAGTATAGCGGTGGTACGCTTCAACCAACAAATGGTCCCCCAAAGTGCGATCCATGTGCCCGTCATCACTCCAGTACTACAAATAACACCACCGATAACACACATCCAAGAATGGCTCGACAGTACGACCATTGCGCTACGGAGCAATGCATATGAGCCAAACCAACAATATCGCATTACCGTCCCTGCTGAGACACGCGACACCGCGGGCAGAATACTCGGGACGGATGTTTCGCACACGTATACCATCAGCGCCGATCAGGTCATTTCCGTTACGCCTGCAGATTGGGCACGTGATGTCGGGAGCACGACGGCAGTCGTACTGACGTTGACCGGCTCATTTGACAGCGCAGCACTACGTGCGGCAGTACGCGTCGAGCCAACTACCGAAGTCACCATTGAGGTCCAACCCCGAAGTACCGACACGACACAGCTGACCATCCGGCCCGTCGATCGCTGGACCTACGCTACCAAGTACCGTGTCGACATCGTCGCGCTAGGTCCGCAGCAATTCACCGCACAGACACACTTTGAGACTGCTCCTGAGCTCACACTCGTCGCACAGTCACCCCCAAACGGACAACCATTACAAGCACAACGGGATCTCCGCTTTGTGTTTAATGCTCCGCTCGACGCGACCACCATCACCGGGGCTATTCACTTTTCGCCTGAACCCGTCCGCCCAGCCCAAATCGAAACAACCGGGAGTGACATTCGTATCCGCGGGGTCTGGGCATCACAGACAGCACCGGTTTTGCGCATTGATACGACCTTGCGCAGCACAGCCGGCAACCCTCTCCCATCTGATATCATCCAAACATTTGCCATTGACCCGCGCGCGTCTGTGTTGTCTCTCGCAGGCGAACCTACGCACATTGTCGATATATCAACTACCCAAAATCTGCGCATCACCATGGCCCCGCACACCAACGCAACGTTAACCCTAACGACGCTCAACCCCGCGACCTATGCACGGGTTCGAGCGCTCGCTCCCGCAGAGTTCGTCGCGTATGATCCCAGCCGCTACGGTATCCGTCCCTTCGCGACGATTCCCCTCACCACAGAACTCGATTCTGCAGTCAATATTGATCTCGCAGGCATCCTCCCTGCGACCATTGAAAGCCGTGTGGTACTGGCTCGGATACGTGATAGCAAAGGATCACAAGACACGCGTTTCATCCGCATACTGCCCGCCACCCTCCACACACTCACGCTCGGGACAACGCTGGTCGCAGGGGTATCGCCGGAGAATGACGCTGATCCCGTGACCTTTGAGGTTTTTCAGAACGGTAGTTCCATCACCACCGGGACTGCCGATGAACGTGGGATATGGTCTACTGATGCAGTTACATCCGGTAGGACTGCGCTCATTTTCTCACGTGGGACACCCTATGACGTCGCAGAACACTCCATTGCAACGCTCGCACTACCGTCGCCAAGTATAACGGTGATGGCCTCACAGGCAACGGCACATGCAGGGGCTGACCTCCCGATTGCATGTGCACGAAGCTCCGCAACCCTTCCGGGTGCCGGAACGGCCACACTCACCACGCAACCCGGCAGAGTGTTGCGGGCACGGGCGCTCGTGTGGAACGCCAATCAATACATTGACACTACAACCCTCAAAATACCCATCGACACACCACCGGGAGTGGCAACAGTGAGTTGCACAACCGAAACCGAGCGATCAGTGTCGCAGCTGCTCATCCTCCCCGACCAAAC
>CAIZHO010000276.1 GCA_903932805.1 uncultured Roseiflexaceae bacterium
CGCCCCACGGCGTCGCGCCCGCGCCACCAACGCACCGGCAAACAATAACCCTCAGGCACCGCGTAGCGTGCCTGAGGGAACAACTTCACCCCGCTCAGGTACCTGAGAGAACAACATCACCCCGCTCAGCGTGCCTGAGCAAATAGCATGTCCCCCGTGCACGTGCCTGAGCAAAAAGCATGACTCCCGCACAGTACTTGCGTGATCAGAGCATTGCGCATACCCAACACACAGCGCCAGACAGAACGGTCTGGCGCTGTGCAAGTACCATCTGTTGGATACCGAGGTCAGCCGATCGACTGTGTTTCACTGGTGTCGATGCTCTCAGCGAAGTTATCGGCCGTGACCTCGTCAGGATTAAACCCGAGCGCACGCAACCGGGCGATAAGCATTTTTTCGCGGGCGGCGTGATAATCGGCACGCGCGCGTTCTTGCTCGGCGCGTTCGTGCTCCTGCTGGGCGCGTTCGTGATCACGTTCGGCGACTTCGGCGAGTTCGACATAGCTCCGGAATCGCTCACCACTCGGAAGGCTCAAAAAGAGCTCGCCTTCCTCCATGCCAAAGATGATGTTGAGCCTTGGGCTGACCCAACCCTCTATTGCTGCAACTTCATCGAAGGCGATGCCGTTATGCACCCAGCCAATGACTTCACCTGCATCGGGATCGTACATGTAGTATTCTTCGACGCCGGCGCGCTCATAAAACTTGAGACGACGCGTTGCGCTGACCATGCTTGTGCCCGGTGCAATCACATCAAAGACCACCTGCGGGACGATGTTTGACTCCTCCCACTGACGATATGCCGTGCGTTCGCCACGTGCGACCCCCACCGCAACAAACAAATCGGGCGTCGCCGAATCCCGTGACTCAGGGGTCAAGAACCAGGGCACACTGCCTGCAACCAGCACATCGCGACGATTGCGAAACAATGCATCGAGTCCACCCTGGAGCGTCACAATCCAGCGCAGACGGCGGGTGCTTTCACCCGTCAAGAGACGTTGTGTCATGGTGTGGTCCTTCTAGCGCGTGAGCACGCTTAGCTGCGTGTCGCAGCGGCACTCGCAATAGCGCGTTTGACACTTTCTTCTGGGGATACTTTGATTTGCACGTCGACAAGGGTACCGTCTGGGCCGATTACCACGTGGCTACGCGTGACGCCCATGTATTTTTTGCCGTACATGCTCTTTTCGTTCCACACACCATATGCCTCACAGACCGCATGGTCGGTATCGGCCAATAGGGGGAACGGCAAGCCGAATTTCTTCTTGAACTTGGCATGCGATGCAACCGAATCAGGACTAATGCCGTAGACAACCGCATTTGCATCGGTCACTTCTGCATATCGATCGCGAAACCCGCACGCCTGCGTGGTGCACCCGGGAGTATCGTCTTTGGGGTAAAAGTACAAAACCACCGTCTGCCCACGCAATGCGGCCAGGTCAACGGTGTTGCCTGCGTCGTCGAGCAGGGTAAATGTCGGGGCCGGTGCGCCTATGGTCAGCGTGGTCATGTTCGTCCTCCATCAGTTGAGCGACTCGTGTACAATGAACCTGGTTACGACTGATAGCACGTTTGTGCTATTTTGTATTGTACGTGAAGTCTGCGTGCGAATCAAGGGGTTCGCTGCACCAATCACCGGTGAGGTATGGGTATGCGCGTCGATGTGCTGACATTGTTCCCTGCGATGTTTGATGGCCCACTCAACACAAGCATCCTCAAACGCGCGCAGGCAGATGGGTTCCTCGACGCCCGCGTCCACGATATCCGGGCCTATACGACCGACAAACATCACACCTGCGACGACACCCCGTATGGTGGCGGTGCCGGTATGGTCATGAAGATTGCCCCGCTCGCCGCTGCCATCGAAGCGATTGGTGATTCGGATGCACATCCACCACATATCATCTACCTCACGCCCGACGGCACGACGTTGACCCAAGCCATTGCCAACGAGCTGCGCACGAAGCCCCGACTGATGCTGATCTGCGGTCACTACGAGGGGATCGATGAACGGGTACGCACGCGCTATGTCCACCAAGAACTGTCGATCGGTGATTACGTGTTGACCGGTGGTGAGTTGGCTGCCATGGTACTCATTGACGCCGTTGCCCGACTTCTCGATGGCGTCATCAGTGCAGATTCGTTGGCCGAAGAGTCACACAGTGACAGTTTGCTCGAGTACCCTCACTACACACGCCCAGCGCTCTGGCAAGAGATGGATGTCCCCGCGGTACTCCGTAGTGGTGACCATGGCGCGATTGCCCAATGGCGCCGTCAGCAACGCCTGGAACGGACCTTTCAGCGACGTCCCGAATTGCTTGCAGACGCCCTCCTCGACAAACACGACCGAGCGTTCTTGCGATCGCTGGGCTGGCATGACCCACTCTGGACCGAACGCCCGCCGCGCAAACACAGACCCAAACCGCTGTCAGAACCGCCGAGTGTGTCTCCAGACACTGCGGAATGACAGCAGCAAAGTGATGAATTTGGCGTCTTTTTGTCATCTGTCTGATATCTTTTCATCTTGCCCATGCGTCCAAGATGCCATATACTGGCCTGTAGTACAGACCCGGCGCTTGCTGCATTTTGACGACTTTTGTCGATTCTCATGCCGAATTATCCTGCCAACCTGACGGAGGAAACCAATGTTCGGAAACAAAAAACCGCAACCGGCGGTCGCAATGGTGACAAATACAAAGCCAGAGACGGTGATTGGAAGTAACACGAGTTTTGTGGGCACCATCAAATCCGATGGCAATATGCGTATCGATGGGACCGTCGAAGGTGACATTGAAGTGCTTGGTAATTTGATTATTGGTGAGACCGGTCGAGTTATTTCGACCATCAAAGCCCAAAACTGCCACGTTTCGGGTGCTGTTCGTGGAGTAATCACCGTCATCGACCAACTCGAAATTTCACCCAGTGGCAAGGTCTGGGGTGACATTATGACCTCGGCCCTGCATATCGAGCCGGGTGGTCTCTTCCGCGGCCAAAGCACCATGTCAGCCAATGCTGACGAGCCACTCTTGCTCGAAGCACCCAAGACACGCCCCAATTAAGCAAAGGCAGGTGCTCGTATGTCTCAGCGTACGCGCACACGATCGGCAGACGATCGCAGACGCTCAACGCTCCGCGAAATCATCGCTGCCGGACGGCGCAGAATGACACCGACCACCATCATCTTGTTGGTGGTGGCGGTGTTATTTGTCTATAATTTCGTCGTTCAGGTCGTTCGCCAAACCCAGCTTGAACAGTACCGCGACAGTATCGCCCAAAATGTCGTCCGCTTACGTGACCAGAACGCCACACTCGCCCGCTCCGTCACGTATTTTGAGTCGCGTGATTACGCCGAGTCCGTCGCCCGTGAACAATTGGGCTATGCCCGCCCCGGCGATACGGTCATGATGCCCACCTTCCCCGACCAACTCTCCACAACCGCACCAGTTGTCCCTGCTGCACCCGCAACGACCGCGCCGACCGAACCCAATTGGCTACGCTGGTGGACCATGCTCAGCGGCGGCAAATGACGTCCCCACTGTCGATTATTATCGTCAACTGGAACGGCCATGCCCTCCTGCAGCGTTGCCTCACAGCTCTCGTTCCCCAGCTTTTGGATGATGATCAGGTCATCGTCGTTGACAATGGCTCGCACGACGAGAGTATCGCCTGGCTCAAAACTACCCACCCGACCATCACCTGCATCGCCTTGCCTACCAATCGCGGGTTCAGCGGCGGCAATAATGCTGCCCTGTCTGTGTGCTCCAATCCGTGGATTTTTTTGCTCAACAACGATGCATTTGTCGAGCCGGGTGCCGTCGCCGCGTTGCGTGCTGCAACCGTGTGTGATGATCGCATCGGAGCAATCAGTGCGACGCTGGTGTTTGATCATGCACCAGATCTGATTGCCTCTAACGGCATCGTGTTGCGGCGCGATGGCGTCGCACTCGACCATGGAATGACCGAGCCAGTGAATGCATTGCCTACACACCCATTTGCGGTCACGGGTGCGAGCGGTGGCGCAGTGGTGCTCCGTCGCACCATGGTCGACGACATTGGATTGTTCCCCGACGATTTTTTTAATTACCTCGAAGATGTCGACCTCGCCTGGCGCGCCATTTTGCGGGGCTGGCAGACCCTCAGTTGCCCTGCCGCACGCATCCGACATGTCTATTCGGCCACCAGCGGGCAGGGGTCGTCGTTCAAACAACGACTGTTGGGGCGCAATCGCTGGCGTACGATGATACGGTGCCTGCCGACCGCATTATGGTGGCGCTTGTGGCATCATATTCTGGCGTACGAGTTGGCGGCGTGCATC
>CAIZHO010000277.1 GCA_903932805.1 uncultured Roseiflexaceae bacterium
GCCAGCTGGGCTGTCGCAACGGCGACGTCTGCTTTGGCCTGATCGACCACCGCCAGTGCGCTGGTCTGCTCGAGGGTCAACATGGTCTGGTCGAGCTGCACCAGCGGGGCATTGACGGCGACGGTATCGCCGCTCACAACATACACCTTGGCAACCCGACCGCCAATGGCGTAGCTCAGATTGGCGCTTTCGATGGGCGTCATTTTGCCGGTGGCGGTGATGTCGGCGCGGATATCAACTGGGCCTGCCACCATGGTCGTCCCCACTGCACTGGCCGTTGATTGGCTCTGCAACGTCGGGATGGCGATCCCTGCGGCAATCAATACGGCAACCACTGCGCCGATAATGATCGTCTTTTTGCTCAATTGTGGGAGGCGATTGCGCATCCCCTGTGAAATCGTGGCCATGTCCTTACTCCTCTACGTGTATCTGTTCAACCCGATCAACCCGTGGAGCAGCGACTCCATACAAAAACATCTCGCTGATATGATCTGCCGTCAGCCGCAGGTGTACTGCCATTGCCTCGGGCCCCGTAAACGCCTCGATCAGACACAAAAACAGCATCGCTAGCTCGCTTGCACTACGGCCTGCCAGATGCCCGAGGCTGATACCGCGCTCCATCAAGGTTTCGATGGGAGCCATCATCGACGCATAAAACCGCATTCCGACACGGTGTTGATGCGTTGCATCGAGATGCACGCGCATTTCGTGGCGCATCATGCGGAAATCCTCGCCGTTGTGCGCCTGGATGGCCAGAATCACTGCCCGCAGTTGGTACGCAAACGGCAATTCTGCATCGCTGATTGCCGCACGCAACTCGGTCCCCATTGTGTCCAACGCACGTTCGGCAACCGCTGCGTACAACGACTCTTTGTCGGCGTAGTGGTAATACAACGACGGTTTGGTAATGCCGACCGTCTGGACGACCTCGTTGATGGATACTCCGACGAAGCCACGAGCCATAAACAAATGGTGCGCGGTCTCGAGTATTTTTTCGGCCGTTTGTTGCCCGCCTCGTACCATTTCTTCCCCTACATTACCGAACGGTAAGTATCACTATACAGACTTTGCACAGATTTTGCAATGTTTTGTACAGATTTGCTGGATGAGGATTGGTTGAGTGTGGGTGGATATAGTCAATTATGGTGTTCTAAAGACAAATAGCAGCACGCTATGTTTTGCACTGTTCGTGCACAGTTATTCTTTGTTGCACAGGATTTGTCGATTTTTCACTGCATCTTGCGAAAATTCGTGCGCACGCACTGCCGTATTGATGGTGGGATGATCGTGATCAACACGGGGCGACGTACCCCGCTGCGCGGGGCATGACGCCGCCGCCCGCAGAAGGACCTCCGTAGCAGACGGACGGGAACGGAGAGATGGCGGGAGAGGTTGTGGGATATGCAGGCGAGGTGTACGCCGCCCGCAAATACACATGGCGGGCGGGGTATGGAGAGAAGGCGGGCGAGTACCCCGCTACGCGGGGCATGACGACCTCGCCCCTGGGCATGCAGGCCATATCATCTGAGTTAGGTGATATCTCACCAACAAGCTGTTTGCCGGATGGTTACGCGTTAGAGGGACAATCCCACGAAAGAATATATCAACTGTGGAACGTATGCTTTCGTAGCGGTTCTGACACTGATCACTGATCACTGATCACTGCTAGCTGATCACTGATCACTGCTAACTCCTAATTCCTCATTCCCTCCTACCATTGCTGGTGCACTCTACCGACGATGTATTTGAGGTAGCGTCCTTCGGGGAAGTGTGCCGGTACCGGATGATCCAGTGCATGGCCTGCCTCGTGCAACATCTGCACCGCCATCCCGCACTCGCTGGCGGCGCTGGCCACCATGGTGCGGAAGTCTTCTGGGCTGACCTGACTGGTACAGCTCGCCGTGACCAGCAACCCATTGGGCGTCAAGCACTTCATCGCCAATGCATTCAGGCGTGTATACGCCACAATCGCCGCCTCACGCTGGGTGCGGGTCCGTGCGAAGCTGGGTGGATCGAGGATGATAACGTCATATTTTCGACCATCGCCGGTCATCTTCTGGAGCAGATCAAAGCAATCGGTCGTGACAAACTGATGGCGTTCGGCCGGCAGATCGTTGAGGGCTATATTTCGGTCTGCTGCCTCGGCCAAGCCACGGCCGATATCGGTACTGACCACTTTGCGTGCGCCACCACGCAGGGCATAGAGCGAAAAAGCACCGGTGTACGAAAAGCAGTTCAATAATGTTTTGTCGGCTACCCAGTGCATCAAAGAGTGCCGATTTTCGCGGTGGTCGAGGA
>CAIZHO010000278.1 GCA_903932805.1 uncultured Roseiflexaceae bacterium
CGAAAAGCAGTTCAATACGGTTTTGTCGGCTACCCAGTGCATCAAAGAGTGCCGGTTTTCGCGGTGGTCGAGGAACAGCCCGGTCTTTTGGCCTACCTGTGGGTCCACCACAAAGCGCAACCCGGCGTGTTCGGTCACGATGAGCTCACCGTCGGGCATCGCGCCCCACAAGAGCGCCCGGCGTTGTTCGCCCGGGGTATCGTCGTCGCGGCTCTTGCTCCCCAAAATTGCCTGCAAATCAGGATTGGCAGCCACCAACGCGGGGATGAGCAACGGCATGAGCTGGCCGGGACCAGCGCCATAGCTCTGCACCACTGCTACCGGGCCGTATATGTCGACGGTCAAGCCCGGCAACCCATCACCTTCACCGAACAACCAGCGGTAGGCAGTGACCCCTTGGCGGCGCAACAACGACCGGCCGTTCCAAGCGGCCAGCACACGCTGGTTGATGAGGGCGGCGTCGATGCGATCGTGACTACTGTAGATGCGGATGGCAATTGCGCCGGCAGCGTCCCAGAGGCCAATCCCACGCCATCCGGCACAGCGCACCACGACCTCGGTGCCGTCCGGGTAGCTCACTGCAGGATCGACGTGATTGCGATAGACCCACGGGTGACCGCTCCGGAGCGTGTCGCGCAGATGGCGGGGCAACGTGACTTCGGGTCGCGCCATGGTGATCTTCCTTCTCCGCATATTCGTGGCACTACATGCATCGCCCACCCGATGCACGTCCCTGCGGAACGGCGCCGGGTGGGCGCGGCGGTGGTTATTTGGCTTCGTGTGACTTGTGATTGCCGTAGGTCGGGCGTACCAGACCGTGCGGGGCTGCCCACTTGACCCCGTTGCCGATGACCAAAAGGACGTTCTTGTCGAAGTACGTCGGGTACGACTCATGCCCAGGGCGGAAGTAAAAGACTTTGCCATTGCCACGATGATAGCAGCAGCCACTGCGGAACACTTCGCCGCCGGTGAACCAGCTGACCATCACCAAATTGTCGGGTGCAGGGATGTCGAAGCGCTCGCCGTACATCTCTTCGGGCAGCTCAAAGTGCTGCGGGACGTTCGCCGCAATGGGGTGACTCGGCTCGATGACCCAGACGCGCTCAATGTCGTCTGATTCGCGCCACTTGAGGTCACAGGTCGTGCCCATCAACGACTTGAAGATTTTGGAGAAGTGGCCTGAATGCAGGACCACCAAACCCATACCACGTTCGACGACATGCTTCTTGACGCGGGCGACGACCGCATCGTCGACCTTTTCGTGGGCGGCGTGCCCCCACCAGACCAGCACGTCTGTTTCGGCCAGTACAGCCTCGCTCAAACCGTGCTCTGGCTCCTGCAAGGTAGCAGTCTTGACGGTCATCGCACCGTCGTAGGCCTTCAAACCTTCGGCGATAGCGCCGTGGATGCCTGTTGGGTAGATTTTGCCGGCGGGATGCCCTGCTTCATGCTCGTGGACAAATTCGTTCCATACGACTACACGCGTCATTGTGGTACTCCTCTCGTTATGAACCGTGCCTTCACAACTATACCACCAAGCACCGACGCACCCGAGGAGCAGATACTGAGGGTTCGCACCCTCTTGAGCGCAGAATGGCCAGCAAAGAAGTACCGTGTGTGTCAATTCGGTACCAACGGAGTACGCGTGTCCCTCACCGGGGGTGGACGATGGTACAATGCAAACAGAGAAATATTGCGGTGCGTGTGCAAATGATTCTACAGCTCGACAACATCCCTCACATCATGGCACAACTCGATCGCGCCGGTGCGACCCTCTCTGCGGAGTTGGTCACCCACATTGATGCCTATGCATCGCACTACGCCCCGGTCTTGCGCGAGCGACTCGCCCAACGATTGGGTCTCCTGTGTGACGAGCAGGCCATGTACGGGCGCTCGCATGCGTTGATTTTTTTGGCGCAATGGCACGATGCTGAGACACTCACCATGCTTGGTGAAATCCTGGTGCGCCACGACGACATGCTCGATGGTCTATACGAGGTGTTCGAAGCGACGGTTCCTGCATTTGGTCCCGCAGCTATCCCGGTATTGGCGCATGTAATGAGTGATGCGACTGCGCCAACTGCTTCGCGCATTGTCTGCACCACGACCCTCGGGTATATCGCCCATGTATATCCGCTATCTGCCCGCGCAATCATCCGCACCCTGCGTGATGCTCTCCCGGTCGGGGAGGATGTGGCGCATGACCATCACGAGGTGTGGTCTTGGGTGGTGACGACACTCGCCGAGTTGCGATCCAAGGCAGCAGCGGCACAGGTAGACGAACTCTACAAAGCCGGCGTCCTTGACCCGAACATCTGTGGTCGTCCGGACGAGTACCGACGCGCACTGCGGGAATCGCCGATCAAAGCGGTCTTTGCGCAACCACTGACCCTCTATTCATAAGGTACATATGCAGACCGCCTGGCACAACTTGACGGGGCCAAGCGACCGGCGCCCCCTATGGGCGGTGCTCGGGGCAATTGTCGTATGTATTGGAGGCGCGGCGGGTGTCGTCTACGGTGCATTTTGGGCACCGTTTGTGCTCATCGCCGCACTGACGGTCGGATATTTCTCGCTTCGGAGCACGCGGGTCATGGTAGCCACGGTGGTCATGCTGATTACCGTGTTTCCTTTTGGTACATTGCCGTTTCGGGCGGTCATTACGCCTGCGTTTTTGTCGATTGCCATAGCTGCATTGCTGGCGATGCGCGTGTTGCATCTGTTGACCACGCCCAATTATCGGGTGAACTTCACCTCGTACGCGCCGGTTGTGTTTGGCTATATTGGCTTTACGTTGTTCGCGTTGTTTTTGGGTGCACGTGGACTGCCAGACAGTACAACGTTGCACAATTACGCCAAGTTTCTGCTCGGGATCATGATGATGTTTGCCGTCCTCGATGCTGTCCACGACGACATCGATGTGCAATGGGCATTACGGCTGTTGTTGGTCGGCGGGGCTGTGTCGGCACTCATCGGATTGGTGCTGTATGTTATCCCCGCGACATACTCCGAGCAATTTCTCGTGCAATTTGGGCGCTTCGGGTACCCCACGAGCGGGCGCGTGTTGCGCTATGTCGAGGACGACACCGACGGTTTGATGCGTGCCATCGGGCTTTCGGTAGATCCCAACAGTTACGGTGGCATGTTGGCGGTCATCGGTGCCATTGCGGCGACGCAGACCATTGTCCAAAAACCCGTCTTGCCGCGCACCTGGATGATTGCTATTAGTGGGATCGTCGTGCTGGTGTTGTTCCTGACGTTCTCACGGGCAGCCCTCGGTGGGCTGATGATTGCAGCAATGTATGTCGCCACGGTGCGCTATCGGCGGCTGTGGGGCTGGATTGTGGCTGCAGGGGTGTTGGCGACCATTCTGGTCGTTTTTGTGGGGATCGGCGAGCAGTTTGTGACACGCATTGTGCAGGGAGTGCAGTTCCAAGACCGTGCCAATCAGATGCGTTTGGCCGAGTTCAATAATGCGATTGCCGTGATTCAAGCCTATCCGTTTTTTGGAATTGGTTTTGGTACCGCACCCGATATCGATCTTGTGGCGGGCGTTTCGAACATCTATTTGGCCATCGCACAGCGGCTCGGCCTGGTCGGCCTGGTGATATTCGTCGGGATGATGCTCAATCTGTTTGTGCGGTCGTGGCGCAGCCTCGGGCAGGCAGTAGCACAACACGACGAAGTCCATGCGAGTTGGCTGATAGGCTTGCAAGCCGGGATCGTAGCTGCGCTCGCGGTGGGCATGTTGGATCACTATTTTTTCAACATCGAGTTCAGCCACATGACGGCATTGCTCTGGTGCACGATTGGCTTGCAGCTCGCAGTGGCACGCAATATTGTGCCCGTCACCGAGCATACAGAGGCGCTATGAAGCCATTCATCATCGGCATTGCCGGCGGGAGCGGCTCGGGCAAAACCACGTTGACGCGGCAGATAATCGACGCGAGTCGTGCAGCCTCGGTGGCCTGGATTCCGTTTGATGCGTATTATCGTGATTTGTCGGCGTTTGCGATGAGCGAGCGCCAGCAGATGAACTTCGATCATCCCGATGCGTTCGACACTGCGCTCTGTCTAGAGCATCTCGATGCCTTGGCTGACGGTCAATCGGTCGTCGTCCCCGAGTACGATTTTGTCGCCTATACCCGTGCCCAAGGCGGACATCTGGTGCAGCCGCGACCGGTGATTATCGTCGATGGCATTGTCTTATTTGTCGACGCGGCGCTACGGCAACGCTTTGACTTACGGGTGTTTGTCGATGCCCCAGACGACATCCGTCTGCTTCGACGCATCCTGCGCGACACCCAAGAACGTGGCCGCGATGTTGTGTCGGTCTGCACACAGTACCTGTCAACCGTACGGCCGATGCATCAGGCGTTTGTCGCCCCTTCGCGTGAACACGCCCATATCATCATCCCCAGCGGCGATGACACCCAACCGGCAATTACCTTGTTGAGTGCCGAAGTACAGCGTCACATCGATAGAGCGACACATCCGCCTGTGCGCTAGGATGCATATATGCATATTTACCCGTTCCCACCGCACCTCGCACAGAATCCGTATCTCGATGCGTTGTATGCCGAGTTGCCGGTCGATGTATATGTCGATCGGCGTTCGCCGCGGCGCTCCTTCTGGGGGATGCTGTTGCGTCGCGGACAGCGTCTTTTACATCTGCACTTTTTCGATGCCGTCGTCCAGCATCCCAACCGATTCGTCTGTTGGATGCGGTCTTCTGCGTGGGTACTGTTGCTCATGCTGGTGCGTTCTTGCGGTGTACGTATCGTGTGGACGGTCCATAATCTGCAACCGCACGAGTGCTTTCACCC
>CAIZHO010000279.1 GCA_903932805.1 uncultured Roseiflexaceae bacterium
CAGATTGTCGTCACCTGTCAGAACGAACGCTCGCAGATCCAAAACAAAGAAACCGCTATGAAGGTCTTGCGTGGGCGCTTGCTCGAGCGCGAACTGGTGCGCCAGCGCGAAGAGCGTGATCGCCTGAAGGGTGCTTTCCAGAAAGCCGATTTCGGCAGTCAGATGCGCAGCTTCTATCTGCACCCGTACACCCTGGTCAAAGACCACCGCACCGACCACGAGACATCCAATGTCCAAGGCGTGCTGGACGGCGATCTCGATCCGTTCATCGATGCGTATTTGCGCTGGAATGTCGGGAGAGAATGAGCAATGAGTAGTTAGTAATGAGTAGTTAGTAGTTAGTAATGAGTAGTTATCAGTTATCAGTTATCAGTGGTTGAGTATGTGATTTTTTGGGTTCGGATACCGCGCGAGAGAAACGAGAACACGCCGGCGAGCTTTGCTCCCGGCGTGTTCTCCATCTACCCAATTCCTAATTTCTCATTCCTAATTCACGAAGTCTGGGTTCATCCAGAACGGTTCCCAGTGGTGGCCGTCGATATCGACGAACGCCCGCTGGTACATAAAGCCCATATCACGCGCTTCGGCGTATTCGCTGCCGCCATTGGCCAACACCTGGGTCATCATGGCATCGACCGCCTCGCGTGAGTCGAGTGCCAGCGCGACCATGACTTCGATGCTCGTCTTGGGGTCTGTGATGGCACGGTCGGTGAAGCTGCGGAAGTCAGCGTCTTCGAGCAACATGACATAGTTGTCCTCGCTGACGATCATGCACGTCGTTGTCTCACTGGTGAACTGTGGATTGAACGTGAATCCCAATGCACCCCAGAAGCGCACAGACTCGGACAACTTGCGGATTGGGACATTCACAAACATTTTGATGGACACGGTGATTTTCCTTCTCTCACAATCCAAAAAACTACTCTGATGCTCTTATGCGGCGGTAGCATCCAACCAAACCACTTCCCACTGGTGACCATCGAGGTCCACGAACGAGCGATGATAGATGAACCCATGGTCTGCGCCGTTGCCGAATTCACGCGCACCATGGGCGAGCGCCTTGGTTATTGTTGCATCGACGTCCGCACGAGTCGGCACCGCAATCGAGATAATTGCCTCTGTCGTGGTGTGCGGGTCGGCAATCGCACGGTCCGTGTTTGCCACAAAACCTGCATCCTCGTGGAGCATCGCAATCATATCGTCGCCGAGGATAAGCGAACAGACGCTGTCACTGGCATAGCGTGCGTCGAACGCATACCCCAATGCCTGCCAAAATGCGGTACTCCGCGCGACGTTCCGAATGGGCATATTGATGATGAGTTTGAGCGCCACGCACGTCTCCCATTCTTGTAAAACACGGATGAATGTCGGCAGAACGTGCAGAACGTCACACCCGCATGCACCGTTCAAGCGGGGCGTATTTTACCACACCGCATTGCGTCATTGTTGACGAATCTGCGACCTACCAGTACAATTCGACGCTATTTGTACGAGGACGGGAGTTATCATGATTGATTTTTCTGCTATCCCCTGGTTGGGCGTGTTGCTGTGCATGATTGTCGCGATTGTGAGTGGGTCGATTTGGTATGGCCCCAAGACGTTCTTCCCCGTCTGGTGGACGGGCATCGGCAAAACCGGCGCGCAGATCCCCGGCGGCGGCCAAAACATGGGGATGGTCTTTGGGTTGACCTTCGTGGCCTGTTTTTTTCAGGCGCTGATGATGTCGGTCGTCTTGCACGCGCTCCATCCCGACGGCTACACATGGGCTGTTGGCGCACAAGCCGGTATCCTCTTTTGGTTGGCCTTTGTGATGCCGACATACCTAGTCAACAAGCTTTTTGCCGCCCACCCCCTGTACGTCTGGGGCATCGAGATCGGTAATCACCTGGTCAACTTCGTGCTGTTCGGGATTATTCTGTCGTTTTTCGCATAGGAAAACCGCAGCATTGTGCTGCGGGGCGCCATTGGCGCCCCGCGGTTTTTTGTGTCTCGCGTACACCTCTGCGGTGCCACTGGATTGCCGGTGGGTCACGAAAACCGCGGCGCGTGGGTGCACACCTGCAAGCGCGGACTCGTGTTGTGCGCTTCTGTTGCACGCATCTGTCAGAAGGAACCGTACGCACGAAGACTTGGTGCTATACTGACGAATCGTAAAAAATATATAAAGTGATGCATGCCAAACCGATCTGCATTGTTGTGTTGCCTCGTAATGGTGTTTCTATTTGCCACGCAGTTTCACCGTGTCTCTGCGGTGAGCAGCGATTGCACTGCACGCGGTCCAGGGGTTGATTTGTCAGGCTGCAGACTGTTCGACGCCAATCTGCGCAATGTCGATTTGTCTGGTGCAAACCTGACGAATACGGTTCTCATGTATGCGGAACTCAATGGTGCGAACCTCAGCAGTGCGACGTTGACCGGCGCAGACTTGACCGGCGCTGACCTCACTGATGTGACGGTGACCGATGCCATCCTGGGCGGAGCAACGATGAATCAGATAATCAGTAGCGGAGTCATCGGCACGCCTGCATCGATTCCTGCGAATTGGCTCTTGGTCAGGGGATATTTCTTTGGTCCGGGTGCATCATTGCGCCATGCACGACTCAACGGTGCGGTGCTCCGTAACGCACAACTCGGTTGGGCAGATCTCAGCTTTGCTGAGCTGGCCGGTGTCGACTTCACTGGGGCGTACCTCAACAACGCGTACCTCGAAAACATCGGTTTCATCGATGCGAATCTGCACAACGCAGACCTGAGTGACACAAATTTCAGAGATTCAGCGTTTGTGCGTGCGAACATGCAGGGTGTCAATCTGACGTATGCGTTTCTCTCTCGTTCGTATTTCCAGGATATCGATCTGCGCACAACCACGATGGATCGTGCGTACCTCTATAGTGCGTTACTC
>CAIZHO010000280.1 GCA_903932805.1 uncultured Roseiflexaceae bacterium
GCGACTCGGTTACTGCCTGTGGCACAAGCCCTGTATGAAGCGCACGAACAGGCCGAAGAAGTGCTCCGTCTGCTCGAACGTACCCATCACTATCCGAACGAGATGACCGCTTTGGTGGTCCACCTCTTTGCCCCCTACACCGCATGAACACCGCTCCGCACACGACCATTCGCATCGTTGATCCACACACACATCTCATCGATGTGTCTATCTCCGTGGTTTCCTCCACAACCATGGTCACCCTGCGTATGCCGGTCTGGACGCCAGGGTCATACATGGTGCGTGAGTACGCCCGCCATGTCCGCGATGTCGGTGCGATGGTGGGGGATGTTGCTGTTCCCATCAAAAAAATAGATAAACGAAGTTGGGTGGCACCCTGCCAACCCGGTGATGTTGTCACCGTGCACTATCGAGTCTATGCCTATGACTTGACCGTCCGGACGAATCATGTCGACGACTCACATGCGTTTTTCAACCCTGCCGCGGTCGTCATGCAAGTGGACGCATATACCGGGAGTCTACCGGTTTCTGTCGAAGTGCCACACCACTGGGCGGTCGCAACCCAACTCGATCTGGTGCAACAGACTACACTGCACGGCGACGGTACGCGCTGGGACTACGTGGCGTCCGACTATGATGCACTCTATGACGCCCCGTTCGAAATAGGGACCCACCGCCGTGCAGAGTTTTTTGTTGCAGATGTGCTCCACGAGGTCGTTATTTGGGGGTCGGGGAACGAAGATTGGCCAGCGCTGGTGCGCGATATCGAACGCTGTACGCGGGCGGTGCAGGCCCACTTTCGTACCATCCCATATACGCGATATACGTTTATCCTGCATCTTGCCGATGGTGCGTATGGTGGACTCGAACACTGCAACAGTACGGTCTGCTTGGTTGATCGCTGGGGATTTAAACGACTGCGCGATTACGAAAAAATCCTTGGCCTCATCACCCACGAGTTTTATCACACGTGGAACGTCAAGCGCATCAGACCCGCACCACTCGGTCCGTTTGCCTATGGCACCGAAAACTATACACGCATGCTCTGGTTAGCCGAAGGGGTTACCTCGTATTACGATAACTTGATTCTGTGTCGCGCCGGTATCATCAGCCACACACGCTATCTCGAGCTCCTCGCAGACGATTTGCGGACTGTACGCCGCCACCCGGGAAGTGCCGTCCAGAGTCTCAGCGATGCATCGTTTGATGCATGGATACGCTATTACCGACCAGACGAAAACAGCAACAACGTGTCCGTCTCGTATTACATCAAAGGTGCAGTGGCGGCATTTTTGCTCGACATGTACATCCGCCGATGGTCTGACGGTACACGCAGTCTCGATCATGTCATGCACGTACTCGAACAGCGCTACCGCCTCGATGCACCCGGGATCCCCGAAGACGACACCATGCAGGCACTCATTGCTGAGGTCGTCGGCGGCCATCGGCCGGCCATCGATCTCTTTTTTGCACAGGTCATCAATGGGACAGATTATCTCGCGTACAGCGAGGCATGCGCAGTCGTAGGCTTGACCGATGCATGGTTCAACGGCGATGACCCGCTGTGTACCATCGGTGTCACCGTCAGACAAGACCAACAGCGCTGTCTGATAACGCAGGTGCGCAGTGGCAGCGCTGCCGAGGCTGCAGGGATCGCCCCATTCGATGAACTTTTGGCGCTCGACAGCAGTCGTATAGATGCGACCCGTTGGAAAGCCCGCATGGCCGAGTACCAGCCGGGCACGAAGGTGACCATACATACCTTCAGACGTGATGAACTACGCATCACGCATGTGCAGCTCGATACTGCCCCGTTGGACAAAATGGAATTACGCTCCGTTGCGTACCCCAGTGGTGAGCAAGCAGCCCAGTACGCACAATGGCTGCGCATGCCCACCGAATCAGAAGGATGACCGTACGATGCCCACTGTGCTCATCGTCGAAGACGAAAAACCGCTCCGCGATTTGGTTCGCGCATACCTCGAAAAAGAGCATTACACGGTGCTCGA
>CAIZHO010000281.1 GCA_903932805.1 uncultured Roseiflexaceae bacterium
CACGGCTGTTGGATTGCACTTGCAAACCAACACGGGGTGACGACCTACGGTGTCACCCTCCAAAAAGGGTTGCGTGACCGCATCGCCGAAGAAGAGATGGTCAGTGCAATCATCTTGCGTGCACTCGCCCATGCCCGGGGAATTCCCAACGAGCCGCCGCTCGCGCTTTATCCCGAAGAACAGCTGTTTGTCGAGTCATTTGCACGCACAGACATACTGTCCGAGTTCTTGGCGGGCACATATCCGTGTGTGCAACACACCGGCGATCTGATGTACGAACCGGTGACATTACGCGGAGTGACACTCCTGTCCGGATCGTATAACCCGGTCCACGAGGGGCATCGCGCATTGCTTGCGGCGGCGATTGCATCCACCGGGAAGCCGGGGTACTACGAATTGAGTGTGGTAAACGCAGACAAGCCTGCGCTGCCGTATACGACCATCCTGCAGCGGAGTGAGCAATTCGTGGGTGAACATCGCCTCGTGATTACCCGTGCGCCGCGCTTCATCGACAAAGCGGCACTGTTCCCTGATTCGACATTTGTGCTGGGCTACGACACCGCAGTGCGCTTGCTCGACCCCAAATACTATGGGCCGGACGGGGTTGTTGCAGCGCTCCGCGACATCGCCCAGCATGGATGTCGGTTTTTGGTTGTTGGACGGACGGATGCAACGGGGACATTTCGGCAATTGGGAGCCAATGACATCCCTGAACCCTGTCGATCCCTCTTTCATCTCTTGGATGAGGGGCAGTTTCGGCGTGATATTTCATCGTCAAACATCCGGTCCGGGCTACAAACACAGCGCGAATCATAGCCCCATACGCCCCGCGTTTTGGGTATACTTCACCCATTGAAGACAAAGTAGGGCGTATGGACGATTCGTACTCGGCAGAACTCGAACGACTCGGGGACGAGCAACTCGGTGACGATGAGGTTGCTCGTCGTCAAATCCGCTGCGGTAGAGTCTGCGATATCGCAGTAGCGGGCGGATTACAAACAGCCGCAGATTTCTATTTTGCTGCACTCGTGTTGATGCACGGCGTTTCTGTGGATGAGTTCGCGACAGCCCTATACTTTGCACGGACCGCTGCACATCGTGGCGAAAGTCGCGCATGGTCGATCGTCGCTGCATGTTGGGACCGCTGGCTGATTGCCAAAGGGCTTCCTCAGCGTTTTGGGACACAGTTTCTCCGGCATCACACCGTCTGGACCGTTGACCCCATCGAGCCCGACATTTCGGATGCAGAGCGGGCGTTTTATGGCGTACCACCATTATGGGTGCAACGAAAAAGCGCTGCATTGCTGCAGCGCCGTTCGAAAGAACAGGAGTGAATGTCTCAGGACGCGTCGTGGTCTTGGTCTTCGCGCAGAATGTACCCTACACCACGGACAGTGTGAATTAAGCGCGCCTCGCCATTTGCCTCGAGTTTTTGTCGCAGGTAGCGTACATAGACTTCAATGATATTGCTTTCGCCACCAAAGTCATACCCCCACACCCGATCGTAGATGATATCGCGGGTGAGTACTTGCTGTGGATGCCGGATAAACAACTCGAGTAACTCGTACTCTTTGGCAGTTAATTCGACCCGACGGCTGCCAATCGTCGTTTCGTGCGCCGACACATCCATTTGGAGTGACCCGTAGCGCAGCACATTGCCGGTGTTGCGACCATGAACCCTGCGTAATTGCGCCTTTACACGGGCCAAAAGTTCTTCGAAGGCAAACGGTTTGACGAGGTAATCGTCTGCACCGACCTCCAGTCCTTGCACCCGATCGGGGACCGCATCGCGGGCCGTCAACATGATAATGGGCACATCCGATGCAGTACGGATGCGCTTGGCGACTTCGAATCCATCGAGTTTGGGGAGCATGACATCTAGGACGATGACATCGGGTGGTCGTTCGCGCGCTGCAATCAGTGCGGCTTGTCCGTCTGCTGCGGTTTCGACCGCATAGCCTTCGAAGCTCAATCCTCTGCGCAAATACCCAGCAATCTCGGCTTCGTCTTCGACGACCAAAATGCGTTGTTGTGACATAAAAACCTCCATGTATAGAGGAGATACGACGGCGACGTCGATTTTGTTCCACGTTTGGCGAAAACGGTCCCAAATGAGTATACCGCGAGCGTAAGCAAGAGACCCTCAGGCTATGGTACGCTGAAGGCGACAGCACGAGGAGGACCCATGGCCGCTGCATATCACCTCTACGGCGAAGGCGCCCCGCTTGTATTGCTCCATGCGTTCCCGCTCCATCATCGGATGTGGGAGCCACAAATAGCCGTCCTCGGTCATCGCTATCAAATCATCGCTGTAGATTACGCAGGGTTCGGCCGATCGCACTGGGAGCCGCTCGATTCGGTCGTGCCGGCAATCGAACAGGTCGCGCACGGCATCATCGACATTCTCGACCAACTCGATCTCGATGATGTCGCGCTCGCTGGGTGCTCGATGGGCACATATGTTGCCCTGGCCATGTACCGGTTAGCGCCACAACGATTCAACCGCATCGCATTATGTAATGCACGGGCGAGTGCCGATGACGACACGACACGTGCGGCCCGTACCCGCAACGCTGCAATTGCCCGGAGCGACGGCGTCGAGGCCATTGCAGAGATGATGCTTCCGCGGTTGCTGTCGACCCATGTCGGCCCAGGTATCCGCCGCTACGTCCACACCCTGGCAACCGAAGCACCTGCCGAAACACTCGCCAACGCGCTCGAAATGATCCGCGACCGACCCGACGCACGCAGTCTGTTGCCCCAAATGACCATACCGACGTTGGTCGTAGGGGCGACCGATGACCCGATTATGCCCGTCCACGAAAGCATCGCGCTGGCCAAAGAACTGCCCCACTGCCAAACCGTGATATTGCAAGACTGTGGCCACCTGAGCAACATCGAACAACCCAACGCGTTCAACGACGCAATCATCGCCTGGATGCAACAATAACAGATCACCCCACCAAAAACCGCCCGCTGCGTCAAAGCAG
>CAIZHO010000282.1 GCA_903932805.1 uncultured Roseiflexaceae bacterium
AAACGTTCGGCAGAATTACTTGCATACAGCTACCACTACCAATATGGCGTCCCAACGCGCGTGCTGCGGTTTTTTACGGTGTACGGTCCGCGCGGCCGCCCCGATATGACGCCCAGTTTGTTTGTCGACAACATGCGCGTCGGCAAACCCATTACACTGTTTAACGGTGGCATTGGGGTATATCGTGATTGGACCTATGTCGCCGATATCATCAATGGGATTGTTGCCGCGCTCCATACGGATGTGCCGTTCGGAACATACAACCTGGGGAATTCGTCTCCGGTTGAGTTGATTCAGTTTGTCCGCATGCTCGAATCACTGACCGGGTACCCTGCACTCATCGATGCCAAGCCATTGCCGGCCGCTGATCCGCCGCGTACCTACGCCAACATCAGCCGAGCCCAAGCACAATTGGGATTTGCTCCGCAGACGCCACTCGAAGTCGGGTTGGCCGCTTTTTGGAAATGGTATCGTAGCGAATATGACATCTGATCAACCCACGACCGACAATGCGTTTTCTTTGGCTGATTCGTTTCGCCGCCCGCGCACATGGGTGTCGTTCGGGTTAGCCGTCATGATGATATATTTCATCTTCAAAAGCCTCGACATCAGTGTCGCCGAAACCATCGCCGAGATGCGCATGGCGAATCCTTTGTACCTTATTTTGGCATTGCTTATCTTCTACCTGACGTTCCCGTTACGCGCAATCCGCTGGCGATTATTGCTCGAACAATCGGCCATCACAACCCGTTCCGACCGGTCGACATGGGCCTCGATGCCTGCGTTGATGGAGTACATCTACTTGTCTTGGTTCGTGAATTGTGTCGTCCCTGCAAAATTGGGTGATGTCTACCGTGGCTATCTGCTTAAACACAATGGCAAGACATCGTTTTCGTCGACTATTGGCACGATTTTTGCAGAACGTCTGCTGGATATGCTCGGCTTGTTTACCTTCTTGACCATCTCTGCATTTGCGTTATTTGGCACCCACTTGCCGCCTGAGACACAGTGGTTGTTCTATGTGGGTGCGGGACTGGTAGCGGTTATTATCGTGTTGTTACTCAGTCTTCGTTGGCTTGGCCCATCTCTCGAGCGGTTCATTCCGCTGCGTCTCAAAGCCCGGTATGCACGTTTTTCTGCATCGGCATTGACCTCGTTCAAGCCCGCAATGTTGCCGCGCCTTATCGGACTCACCCTGCTTATTTGGCTGCTCGAAGGGTGCCGGTTGTACTTCGTGATTGTGTCGATGAATCTCTCACTGCCCTTGCCGTTGGTGGTGTTTGTGTCGCTGGCGTCCTCACTCTTAACGGTTGTGCCATTCACGCCAGCAGGATTGGGATTGGTCGAAGGAGCAGTCACTGCGGTATTGGTTACCGTAGTCAACTTGAGTCGACCGGTGGGATTGGCTGTGACGTTGCTTGACCGCCTCATCAATTTTTGGAGCATTATTGTATTTGGTTTGGTGCTCTATCTGGTCAGCAAACGCCGATGAGCCCGCGTATCGCCATCGACTTCACCGCCGGTGCGTGGCAGGGTGCTGGTATTGGTCGCTACACCCGCGAACTCATCGGCGAGGTGCTCCGCAGTGCTCCTGCCGCGTATCGTTTTGTGCTCTTCTATGCTGCGGGGTGGCCGGGCACGCGGGTGCCTTATGCGCACGACATCGAAGCACTGCAACAGCTCAGACCAGGCACTGTTATGCGGCCTATCCC
>CAIZHO010000283.1 GCA_903932805.1 uncultured Roseiflexaceae bacterium
ATGTGGTGGCGATTGCGGCGGGTAATGCTCACTCCCTTGCACTCAAATCCGATGGTACCGTCATCGGCTGGGGAAATAACCAACATGGACAGAGTGATCAACAATCGATCGGCGCAATGACATCGACACTTATCGTCACACCATCAACCACGACCCTGGTCAATACCACCACCAGCCAAGCGCTCGTCACCATCCAAGGCATGCAAGCCAACGAATCATTTAGTGTGTCGTATCGCAATGGGGCTGTCTACACAAGTGGGATAAGTAATTCGCTCGGTGGTGCATCGTTTGTCTTTAATTCGTTGCTGATTGGCCAATATACGCTCGATATTGTCACCGCATCGGGCAAACAAGCATCGGTGACATTCACTGTGAACGCCGTCGGTACACCGCCTACTGCACAAGCCTGCAGTATCAAGCAAGTCAAACCGAGTACCGACTTTCGCAATGTCATCATTTATGGCACCCAAATGCATCAAACCTATGATGTACTCATCCAACCAGGCAATGCCACCACTATCACAACCACACTCCGCATCAACAACACCATCATCAACCAACAAACCAAATCGGTTGGCAGTCAACAATCCATGACCGTGCCGGTCGATGTGACTGTTGCAAACAGCGCTGCATTTAAACCGGGCAACAACGAGTTGATCGTCGATATCCTCGGCAACAACGGCTGCCGTAACCAGCAAACGAACTCGGTCTATGCAGCTGTGCTACCACCCTTTATTACGATTGCAAATATGGTGGGACTCAGTGCTGAACAAGAGGTAGAACTCGAAATTCCTCCACAGACTTGGCAGAAATTCGAACAATATCGACGCTTCATGGTTGCATTTGATGATCCGGCTTACATCATCAAAATGAAAAACACACTGAATCATGAAGACAACAGTGATCCATGGTCAATCAAGGCTTCGATTAAAGACAACAAACTCAAAGCATCGTTCAAATGCCCTCTCACTAACTATGATCAATGCAACGGTATGAAAGACACCGCAAAGAAAAAGAAGATTATGGGGCTTGAGTTTAAATTTGCTTTGCAAGCAGAAGCGGAACTCGAATTGTGGAATCCGACAAATAGTTCGTTGAGTCAGGCAAACGGGAAACTTTCTGCAGAATGGGAGGGCGAAACAAAATTTACATACACACATCCACTCCTTCCATACATCGCAGATATTGCCGCACCGGGATCGTCTCAAGTCATTTTGAATGCTATGAGTGCCTGTGATAAATGTAAAGAATTTATCAGTGATCGTGCCGAACTCTATCTCGAAGCCAAGCCGAGTGTGGCGATTGCCTTTGCCTATGAAACAAAAGATGAAATTACGAAGGAAGAATTCAACGTCATGCTCAAGGGAAAAATCCCTGTGAAAGCAGGCGCTCGTTCTGACCTGTGGATTGCCAAAATGAATGCTCACATTGGTATCGGATTTGGTGCCAGCTACACGTTAGTACCGAATAATTCGATTAGGAACGAAGGAAAACTAGATCTCTCTGCCGAAGCTGAAATATCTGCGGAGGCGGTGGGGTATCGTATAGTCTCGTCTATTTCAGGTAAATGTACGTGGACATATGACGCAGCGTGGAACAAAACAGGCCCGGTCTGCGGCCGAGATCGTGCTGTGCGTGCACGTACAACGGACTGGCAGCTTGCCAATCGCCCTGCCACACGCCTGCCACGCCAACCCCGCGCCCTCGGCGACAATTTGACCTACGACATGGGTAGCACCCACGATTTGGCCAGCAGTGCACTCGCGGTGGCACCCAACGGCAACGCCATCATGCTCTGGGAATACGACGATGCCACCCGCCCCGTCGGCAAAGGCTACGACATCGCCTATAGCACCTGGAACGGTACCAGCTGGTCGACCCGCGCCCTGGTTCGCACTGATGCCTTCTTTGACCGTGCCCCCGCCGTCACTTACCTCGCCGATGGCTCTGTACTCGCCGTGTGGGAGCGCTACGACAATAGCGCCGGACTGACCACCGAGTCTGGCCCCGATGCCCTCTCCGGCAAAATGGGCATCGTCTGGTCCCGTTTGCTCAATGGCACCTGGAGTACGCCACAATGGCTGATCCGCACCGCCGGCTTCAACGACATCCAACCACGCATCAGCCAAACTGCCAACGGCGCCATAGCCACCTGGGCACGTACCAGCGGTTCGCTGTTGAATAGCACGAATATGCGTATCTCCACGGCACGCTTCCAAGGCACCTCCTGGCAACCAACGCAGACACAGCCCGAAACTTTTGCTGCACTGCGCGACCTCTCCATCAACGTAGTCAATGACACCCCCGTCTTGTCGTGGAGTGCCAGCACGACTATTTCAGACACACCACAGCTCTACGTCGGGTATGTAGGCACCAGTGCACAGCGCATCAACACCACCGTACGCGATGCCCGTCATCCACGCATCGTTGGCGGTACCACCCCGCAACTCATCTGGCTCGATTATGACGCCTTGAATACCGCACCACTCGCCGACCTGTTCAGTAATCGTAGTGATACCATTGTCCGCCAGACCGACATCTTTACGGGGGGGCTGCAACTCGACGAGCTCGTCGCCAGTCGGCAGAGCAACGACGACATCATCGGTGTCGTTAGTGGTGCACGGGGTGGCCAGCGCGATATCAGCATCATTCGCTACAATCAGTCG
>CAIZHO010000284.1 GCA_903932805.1 uncultured Roseiflexaceae bacterium
GATCAGACAGACCAAAAATTCGCAATGAATACGGGCTTCTATGTGCCCGCTGGCACTATGCTGACCTTTCGCCATGCGTATGACTACGAAGCGTATTACAACACTGCTGGTACCCTAATGAAGAGCGCATACGATGGTGGGATTGTCGAATATTCTCTCAACGGTGGGGTAACGTGGGTGGATGCAAGCCCGCTCTTTGTGACGAATGGCTATAACGCATTACTAACCGTTGCCGAAAACACCAACATTTTAGCTGGACGACGTGTATTCAGCGGGCTGAGTAACGGCTACATCACCTCGAAACTCGATTTGAATACCGTTGCAGGTTCACACATCCGACTGCGCTTCCGCAGCACTACCGATGAGTCGTCATTTAGGGAAGGCTGGTTTATTGATGATGTCAATGCGTACCGTTGTCTTCCATCATCTCAATCAGCAGAAACACTCACCGTGGGTGCGAACAGTAACTGTATCGTCAGTTACACACACGCAGGCTGGTGTTGGGGGGCGAACCAAGCAGGACAACTCGGCACTAACACCCTCGTCGACACAGAGACTGCACTCACTGTAAAAACGACCAGTGGAACACCAATGAATACTATTGCCCAAGTGGCTACAGGCGCCTCACACAGCTGCGCACTGACCACCACTAAGGGCATCGTGTGTTGGGGCAGCAACTCGGTTGGCCAGCTCGGGGATGGGACGACGACTGCGCGATCGGGTGCGGTGATTACCAAAAACGCAGATGGAACGGCATTGTCTGGCCAACGAGCAGTAACAGTTGGTGCCACACATTCTTGTGCGTTGAGTAGCACAGGGACAGTGAGTTGTTGGGGCCATAATGCCAATGGCCAACTCGGTGACGGCACAGCCACGCGTTCGAAACACCCCGTATCCGTCCGCACGTCGGCAGGCGTCACATTGAAATCGGTAAAGTCAATCAGCGCCGGTAGCGATCACACCTGCGCAGTATTGACGAATGGTACGGTGTGGTGCTGGGGCAACCAGGCAAGCGGCGCGACCGGTTCTCCCACGAACGCACAGCGCGGTGCAGTACAAGTACGTACAGCTACTGGATTCTTGACTGGCATTACACAGGTAAGTAGTGGCAAACAATATTCATGTGCGCTTGCCGGGACAGCTGCTAGTTGGTGCTGGGGACGCAATTCGAACGGACAACTCGGTGATGGCACAACAATCAATCGATTTCATGCTGTTCACATCAAAACGGGAACGACACCACTCGTCAATTTGGTTGCGATTGCCGCGGGTACCGGCGAACATAGTTGTGCGCTGGGTACTGCAGGGCAGGTGTACTGCTGGGGGGCCAATACGGCAAGGCAACTCGGTGACGGCACTATCGTGCAACGCACAAGTGCAGTCGGGTTCGTGCCATCAACAACCAAACTAACTGGGCCTTTCAAAAGCATTGCCGTCGGTGAAGCACATTCCTGCGGGCGAACAAATGGCGGGGCGGTCTGGTGCTGGGGACGGAACACCCGTGGTCAACTCGGGAACGGATCGAAAGTCGCATCCACAACCGTCGTCCGTGTCAAGAACTCTCGGGCCGTATTTGGGGAGTAATGTTGCAGCAAGCACAGCAATGGGATTGTTCGCAAGGACTGCATTAACTGCTTACAACATCGTTCCCGTTCGATTCTCATCTCTTTTTCCGACGGCGTAGGAGTTCAAAATTACTCACCGGTGTGCACCGGAACATTCATCGTTTCAGAATTTCCACTCGACAGGCGCCCACCCGATGCGGTGGACGCCTGTTTGCTCTGATACACACTGTGGCATCTTTCGAACAACGCTATTTGTTCCACGCCAGTACCGCACTACTCATCGAACATTCAGCGAGCAATTCTTTTCTGCTGTGTGAAATAGCGTACAATGTCGCCTGAGGAGACAAAACATGCGTTCAGGCAATTTGCTCAGTATCACACAGTACTTCTTCATCGTTGTCTTTGCCGTGATGCTCCCGCTCCATTGCATGGTGCATTGTGCCCAACACGATACCCCTGATCAATCGCGTTTTCCATTTGTATGCATCCTCCATGCAGCCGTGTCACAGACCCACACGCAACTCCTCCCCCACGCCTATCAACCATCTGCGACCCACGAAGCGGTGTCTTTTTTGTTCGTTCACACCGTGCTTGTTTCGGAACATACCCGCTTCGCGCGATCGATTCACACACAGAAACAACTCCACTACGTTCGTCCTGATTTCCCACCACCGCGACGTCATGCACTATCCGTGGATTCACTCTAACGAAAGCACTGCAATGTATACGTTTCGCACCTGGATGATTGCCGTCATAACACTGTTCTTCCTCGTCGGATGCACGAACTACACGTTCAAAAGTGCAGTCATCGAACCGCCCGACGCAGCATTCCCGTTTGTCCTGACCGATCAAAACGGTGATACATTTTCTTCCAACACACTCGATGGCAAGGTTACGCTGGTGTTTTTTGGGTATACCAATTGCCCGGACATTTGCCCAGCAACACTTTCAGACCTCCAATTAGTCAAACAACGGCTCGGCGAACGTGCAGACAAACTGGCGATTGTCTTTATCACGGTCGACCCAGAACGTGACACCCCCGAACGCCTCAAGCGCTTTGTTGGGCTCTACGACACAACCGTCATCGCACTGACCGGTCATCCTAATGCGCTCGCCAGTGTGTATCAGGCGTACGGCGCAGGCGCACAACGCCGTGAAACGCCCGGATCCGCATTAGTATACGCAATGGATCATACGTCTACCATTACCGCCATCGACAAAACAGGCCTGCGGAGACTGTTGGTTGGTTTTGGGGCCCCTATTGATGATGTCGTCGCGGACGTAAGCGCCCTTATCGCGGAGTAATCCGCTAGAATCAGTTTCATGCGTACATTCAATATCATTTTGGTGACGATGTTCCTCACTGCATGTGGTGGGGGAATGAATCATAGCGCGCATATGGGAATGGCTGTGGCCACACCAGATTTGGCAACAACCCCAGTTGCACAATCCAACGGCATTGCAATCCGAGACCCATGGGCACGGCAAGGCACCAACGGTGACAATAGCGCAGCCTATTTGGTCATCACCAATGCAACATCTGCTGATACGTTGCTCAGCGCAACAGGCGATGTCGCGACATCCGTTGAACTCCACACGGTCATCAACGAAAACGGCATGATGCAGATGATCCCAGCCGAAGGCGGCGTTCCCGTTGACGCAAACGGGATACAATCACTCAAACCAGGTAGTTTTCACATTATGCTGATTGGGCTTCGCAAGGACCTGAAGTCGGGCGATTCATTCCCGCTTACATTGACATTTGCCAATGCTGGTCCTATCAACGTGATGTTCGAGGTCCGATGATGACGGCTCGCGTCACGATGCTAATTGTGTGCGTCGCACTCGCCGTTTGTTGGTGGGTGTTCGAGCAGCAGCGCACACACACGGTCGTCGTGACGAAAGCTGCAGAAATCATCCTCCCCGAACAGGTGACGCTCATCGCGGGACTGCGTGACACGTTAATCATACGCAACGAGACCAACGAAGCCATTTTGTTGGTTGGCCGACCAATCGGTCCCAACCAACAGATTCGGCAACGCTATCGGACTCCAGGAACATATCAATACGTCTGCACGTCCCACGGCGGTGCTTCGATGGATGTGATTGTCGAACCGTTCGATCTATTTCGGTGGATGCAGATGTAAAGAATCCCCATCGACGGTGAAGTCGATGGGGATTTGTTTTG
The DNA here is from genome assembly GCA_903932805.1 of uncultured Roseiflexaceae bacterium. GTDB lineage: Bacteria > Chloroflexota > Chloroflexia > Chloroflexales > Roseiflexaceae > UBA965. The sequence continues at coordinate 3,754 of CAIZHO010000284.1, forward strand.
AAGCATGCGGCACAACGGGAGGTTGCCGCAGCATGCTTCTGTACTAACGTTATGGGCCGGTTCGTTCTTTCATCGCACCCTAGGCGTCTGGATTTGGGTTCCACCAGCAGGGGCCTTTCCCTTGTCGAGCAATTTTTGCCCTGACCGCAGTATCCGTTAATTGCTCGGCAGACTTGGGGATAAACGAGCGATATGCATCCCACACCAAGTCTTGTTCCGAGGGGTAGCTCATCCCGAGCAGTGCTACATCTGGGTCATGAGTCAAGGTGAAGTGGACACAGTCCGCCACAGACACGTTCTGCGAACCCAATGAAGCGTGGACTCCGGCAGAACGCTTCCCGCGCGGGCGCTCGATAATCGGTTGGCCGTACCCTACGGTATCCGTCACCAACTTACCTGCGCCAAATGTCTTGAAGCAGACCGTTCCGATCCCACGGGCTTTAGCCTCGGGAAGTACCTCGGTGAGATAGCGTGCATCGACAAACGGACCAACCGGGAACATCATGATGTCGCACTGTTCGTCTCGCATAGCCTGTAACAAAACGTCTGGATGATGCGAAGAAATCCCCACAGCACGCACCAAACCACGAGCTTTCAGATCCCGTAACGCCGAAAAACCATCCGGCCGCGTGCACAACGACGCATACGTGTCGAGATCTGACAAGCCATGATAGACATAGCCGTCGAGATAGCGCATCTGTAGTCTGTCCAGACTCGCAGAAAGTTGGACTTCGAGTGGGAGTGCAAAATCATCGATTTTGCTAATGACAAAAACCGAGTCGCGCCGCTGCGCCACGGCATCACCGACAATCTCCTCAGAAAAACCATCCTCATACCCCGGCGCGGTATCAACGAGGTTGACACCGTTCGCCAGTGCACGCTGTAGGGTCTGGACGCAGGTTTCACGACTGAGCGACCGATCAGCAACATCGCCAGCTCCAATCCGAGACACCGCAAACCCAGTCTTGCCGAGTGGCCGATATTCCATCAATGTGTTGATCCGTTTTCGTTCACTTGGCGATGGAGTTCGACCGGCTTGCCGGAACGCATGCGGATATTTAACAACTCGACGCCGACCGAGAACGCCATTGCAAAGTAGATATATGCCTTGTCGACATGGAACTCAAACCCTTCGGCGACCAACGACATACCAATCAATAACAAAAACGACAACGCAAGTATTTTGAGTGTAGGATGCTTTTCGATGTATTCGCTGATTGATTTCGCAAACAGCAACATTATGACGATCGAAATCATGATAGCCACAATCATAATCGGTACTTCACCAGACAATCCAACGGCAGTGATGACCGAATCGAGCGAAAACACGATGTCAAGAATGGCAATCTGACCGACAACAACCAAGAACGTATTTGCTTTGCTCGAAGTCGCTTGTTCGGTGTGACCTTCTAAACTGTGGTGCATCTCCATGGTGCTCTTGGCGAGCAAAAAGAGTCCACCAACCAGCAAAATAATGTCTCGACCAGAGAACTCCTTGCCGGCTACCGCAAATAACGGTTCGACGAGCCCCATAATCCATGTCAATGACAACAACAACAGGATGCGTGTTCCCAACGCGGTCAATAAGCCTATCTGACGAGCACTGTTTTGTTGTTCTTTGGGAAGTCGGGCAGACAGAATGGCAATGAAAATCACATTGTCAATCCCCAACACAATTTCGAGTGCAGTCAACGTCAGAAGCGTGATCAAATGCGGAACGGTAAACAACGTGCTGAAATCCATTGGCTTCCTCATATAATGGTGATATTTGCATTATGATAGCAATACGCAACAATTACAACTGGATACACGTCTTCAGTTCGTATATGTTTGTACGATAGTCTGTTGATTACTCAACAAAAGGAAAACACTTGGAAGATTCTTCAAATGCGATTATTGCAGCAATTGGTGTTTCGGCATTCTTTTGTCTGCTGGGCGGGGTATTCGTATCGCTTGCAATTATCATCGTCTGCCTGTGGCGTATTTTCAACAAAGCGGGTCGTACGGGGATCTACGCATTTATCCCGCTCGTCAGCCCGTATCAATGGTCCAAAATCGCAGGGCAGGGGACTATTTTTGCCGTTGTCTATGCCCTTATCGTGACCTTTGGAACGTCGACTGCAGCAAGCAACCAGACCGCCGAGCCAACCTACACAAGCTTTGTCGGCCTGGTGACGTTTGTCATGTACGTGATCATTCAATTCGGTATTGCTCGGAGATTTGGCAAAGGCGGATTGTTTGCCGTAGGATTGATCTTCCTACCCTTTGTGTTTTATCCCATTCTTGCGTTCGGTAACGCATCCTATTCTGCCAACTAACACAGTACAGCGAGGTACACATGGACGAACTCACCACTCTCGCAGCGGCTGCTGGTGTCGCCGCAGTCGCCTGCTTGCTGGGACTTGCACTCCTACTTTCCATAGTCATGGGTGTCTCGTATTGGAAGATAGGCACCAAAGCAGGCTACCCCGGCTGGGCGTTGTTGGTGCCGTTTTATGGGGTGTTCGTCCATTTACGCATGATTAAGCGTCCCGCGCTGTGGGGGTGGATCGTCCTCAGTGGTACAACACTACAAACAATCCTGTCGTTGTATGAACTCATGACCGGCACAGTCCAAGCCGACCAACCATTTTGGCTCATTGCTGTTTCTAGTATCCTCGGTATTTGCACGTTCATATACAGCATTCGCATGATGCATGGATTCTCACGCGTATTTGGCAAATCAGGATGGTATACCGTCGGGATTGTTCTTTTTCCATACGTATTTATCCCGATGTTGGCATTTGGCAATGCACGATACC
>CAIZHO010000285.1 GCA_903932805.1 uncultured Roseiflexaceae bacterium
CGGGAGCCATGCTCGCCGATGGAGCACATGGTGTCCGTGCAATCGAAGGTGTCGACGTCTTTGTCGAGGTGTACCCACCACCACCGACCATCATCATGATCGGAGCGGTCCATATCTCGCTTGAGCTGACCGCCTATGCCGCGCAATTGGGCTTCCGTACGGTTGTTGTTGATGCGCGCGCTGCATTCGCTACGGCCGAGCGCTTTGGGCACGCCGATGAACTGGTCCATGCATGGCCAGACGAAGCTCTGGCGGGGCGCTTGCATCGCAACGTCGCGGTCGTCGTGCTGACCCATGACCCTAAGTTAGACGATCCGGCGTTAATCGTTTCATTGCCTAGCGACGTACGCTATGTGGGTGCCTTGGGCAGCCGCAAGACCCACGCAGAACGAATCGAACGCCTGCGCGCAGCTGGGTTGAATGCGGCGGACGTCGCCCGCCTGCATGCGCCCATCGGACTCGATATCGGTGGTCGCACCCCAGCCGAGATCGCCCTGAGCATCATGGCGCAGATTGTCGCTGTGTGGAACGGCAAAGCCGAGTGACCGTGGTACCCACCAAACGCCACGACACGACGGTTGCTGCTGTGATACTGGCAGCAGGTCTTTCACGGCGTCTGGGGCGTTCCAAGCAATTATTGCCGTGGCGCGGTACCACGCTGTTAGGCTATACCATCGATGTGGTACGGGCGGCAGGGATTACCGAGATCGCAGTCGTGCTCGGGCACGACGCAGCCGCAGTTCGCACTGCGGTGGCAGATCGTACCGTCGTTTTCCTCGAAAACGCCGACTATGTCATGGGCCAAGGGACATCAGTTGCGTGCGGCGCACGCTGGGCTTTACAACGAACGTTCCAGCGGGTCGTTTTTTTGCCGTGTGACCAACCCCTGTTGACGACAGCGCATCTGCTGACACTCCTCGCCGCGTACCCATCTGCCGCAGCATGTATGCCTCGGGTCGGCCAAATGCCCACGAGTCCCGTCGTGTGGTCGGCACACACACTGCCGTTCCTGACGGAGTTGAGCGGTGCAACGGGTGGGCGCCAACTATTTGCGGCAGGGACGGTCGTTCCAACCTACGTCGATTTCGATGCACCTGAATTGCTTCGTGACATCGATACCCCTGAGGATTACGCGGCATTATGCGCTATCTAACTTGTCCTCCCGCTGCGGCGATCGGCCACATTGCCCGCACCAACATCAGTAATCATGCCGGCCAACGCATCGTTGCCAAAGGCCATCGCCTGACGCCGTATGATGTCACCCGCCTGCTCGACGAACACATCGCTCTCGTCGATATTGTGATTGCTGATGCTGACGAAATCGACGAAAACCACGCTGCGGCCCATGTCGCCCAACATGTGGTTGGGAGCGGCGTACAGATAGCTGTGGCGCATCACGGTCGTGCCGACATGCATGCTAGCCATGCAGGAGTGGTGCGCATTGACATCAATGCACTCATCCAGGCAAATCACAATCCTACACAGACGGTGGCGACCATCCGCGATGGTCTGGTGGTACAGGTAGGTCAACGTGTTGCATCGGTCAAAATATTGCCATTTGCCGTGCCGCAGCATGAGCTGCCGGTACACCATACCAACGTTGTCCGCGTGCTCCCGTTTGTGCGCCGTCGGGTTGGGGTGTTGGTCGTCGGTGCAGTAGCGACGTTCGATCGTATCCGGCAGAGTCATCTGCCGCCGTTGCGCGACCGACTGGCGTTGCTCGATGCAGCGGTGACGCGTGAGCATTCGTGCATCGCCGAACCCAGCGATATCGGCACTGCATTGCGTGCGCTCGCCGCACACTGTGATTTGTTGATTTCTATCTCCGAAACGTCCGTCATGGGAGTCGCCGAGGCAATTCCTGCCGGGGTGAGTGCTGCAGGAGGGCAGATCATCCGTCACGGGGCACCGGTCGAACCGGGCAATATGATGCTCGTCGGCAGCATCGATGGAGTCCCATTTTTGGCTGCTCCTGGATGTATTCGCAATCGTGCCCGCAACGTCGTCGATCTGCTACTGCCACGGCTGATTGCCGATGATGTACCCGATACTGCTGCAATTGCGGCATGGGCGCACGGTGGCTTGCTCGGAGGGAATGATGACTAACCCGCACCGTCAGACGCATGTCTTGGTCATCGACGACGAGCCCGAGATGTGTCATATCTGTGCCCGGGCACTGCAATCACGTGGCTATCGGGTGACCACCACCTCCGATGCACAAACCGTTTCCGAACTGCTGACATGTGACACATACGATGTGATCCTCACCGATCTCAAAATGCCCGGGCTCGATGGTCTCGCCGTCGCTCAAATGGTGCATGAGCATGATCCATCGGCTGCGATTGTGATGATGACTGCCTACGCGTCGTATGATCACCTGTTGCAGGCAATGCAATACGGCATCTCTGATTTTGTGCCCAAACCGTTTGATCTGACGCAATTGCTGCTTGCGGTTACACAAGCACTCCATCGCCGTGATGTCATCCGCGATAATGTCCGTTTGCGCGCCCTCGAGGCGCTCCGTATCGATAGCGAAGTACTCACCACCACCCTCGAGTACCGCACCCTCGTCCCGACAATCCTCGGCCTCGCGGTACGCTGGAGCGGCTGGCCGGTAGCAGCGCTGTTGGTCGGTAACAACAAGACACCCCTCACTGCGGTGACCATATCCGATCCGGCCTGGACCGTCACCGTCGCTGGGGTTGATTATGCGCATCGGGTCTTGCACGAACGGACCCTGCTGACGGGATCGTTTGTGGCGTTTGAGCACGAATACCAGACGACAACCTTGACGATCGGCGTGCCGTTAGTCGCCAACGATATCCAAGGCGTGCTCCTCATCGGCACGGATGACCCGCATCCCAATCTGCCGTCGGTCAACGAACTCTTGACACTCCTCGCGAAGCAAAGCATTGCAGCCCTTCAAAATGCAGATGTCTACGGCCACATTGCAGGGCTCTACCGCAAACAACGACAAATCGAGGCGATGAAGGATGAGTTCGTCGCGCTTGCATCACACGAGTTGCGCACGCCTCTCACTATGGTAATCGGCTATACCGATGTATTGGCCCGGTCGCTCACGGGGACCGCGCTCCATCAAATCGACGAGATACGGGCAAACGCGAGCCGCATGAAGCAAATTGTCGATACCCTCTCGGAGCTCCAGACATCGGGGACCGCCGAAGCCCTTATTGCGCATGATTTCGATGTCGTTGCAATCATCCGCCAAGTCATCGAACAGGTCACCGAACGCTATCCGCGGGTCCGTATTTACCTCCAATCAGAGCAACCCAATCTGCAGATTAGCGCTGATGCACGTTGGGTGCGCGTTCTTGTGTCGCAATTGTTGACCAATGCCGCTGAGCATGCACGGCGTGAGCGGGTCGATATCATTGTCCAAGACACACTCCGGCGAGACATGCCCGAGCCTGTGACGGGTAATCGGCGCCGTTGGCTGACGGTGACGGTCATCGATGATGGCATCGGTATCGCAGACCATGATCAACTCCATTTGTTTGCGCCATTTGTGCAGCTCGATGATTCGCTGACGCGCACTAGCACCGGAGCAGGGCTCGGGCTCGCGTTGGTCTATGACATCGTGCAACGGATGGAAGGCTACGTGTGGGTGTCGAGCAAGGTCGGTGAAGGCTCGGTATTTGCGGTGATGCTGCCGGTCTCGTGAAAAGACAATGTCGATTACATGACAAAAAATCTCCATTTACCATTCATTGTGACATGTGGTACTATTAGAAATGAATATATCTAGAGCCCAAAACGTGTTGCGCTACCACGAATTGGATTGTAGGTATAGTACTTTGTGAAAGCGTTCATTAAGTCAGAGGGGCGTGTACATGTCAGTACGCAATGCCGCATTAGTGGCCCTCGTAATCGGCGCTGTCCTGTATGTCTTCGGGTTCAGTTTCCCCACGTTCCCGCCGGTCTCTGTGAAAGCAGAAGCATTGGCGTGTGTCGGTGGGTACATTGACGACGCGGGGCATTGCAGCAAAGAGACAGTATTACCGATTACAAACTCCCTGATCACCACGCTCATCGTCGATGTGTTGTTGGTGCTGATGGTGGTGTTCGGAGTCAAGAACCTGATGGTTCCCCGTGGCTTCCAGAACTTCATCGAGTTGGTGGTGGGGTCACTCCACGATTTCGCCGTTGGGGTCGACAAAAAGAACGTTGCCAAGTTCTTCCCGTTTGTCGCGACAGCATTTCTGTTGATTTTGCTATCGAACTTCATCGGGCTCTTCCCAGGTGCTGGCAGCATCGGCATATGTCAGAAGGTCACTGATCCCGTACGCATCGAGGCCATGGAAAAGAAGGTTATCAAGCCGACCAGCTTTGATACTTTGCCAATCCAATGTGACCATCACGAGCACGAAGAACTCGTGCCGTTCTTGCGTGCACCGACGGCTGACCTCAACATGACGTTGGCATTGGCTTTGATTTCGGTCATTCTGATTGAGTATTTTGGTCTCAAAGCGCTGGGGCTGGAGTATCTCACGCGGTTCTTCAACTTCCGTGAAGGTCCGATGTTTACGGTCATTGGCTTTATCGAGCTCTTGTCCGAATTCATTCGTATCATCTCATTCGCCTTCCGTCTCTTCGGCAATATCTTCGCCGGCGAAGTGGTGCTCATCGTTATGGGGTATTTGTTCCCATATATGTTGCCGCTGCCCTTCTATGCGTTCGAAGTCTTTGTCTCGTTGATGCAGGCAGTGATCTTCTCGGTGTTGACGTTGGTATTCATGGCCATGGCCACCCAGGCACATGGTGGTGGTCACGATGAGCATGAAGCGGCTGCTCATTAATCTTCGTTAATCTGTATCTGATCTGATGATGGAGGGTTTTCAAATGGAAGCTGGTATTTCCACCGATGGGCTGCGTTTCATTGCCATGGCTTTGGCAATCGGTTTGGGTGCTATCGGACCCGGTGCTGGTATCGGCATCGTCTTCAACGGTGCATTGCAGGCCATGGGTCGCAATCCCGAGGCAGAAGGCATGCTGCGCACGTACATGTTCTTGGGCTTCGCTCTTGCTGAAGTGCCATTCATCTTGTCGATGGTGTTCGGTCTGCTCATCGGCTTCAAAATTATCTAGTTCTGGCGCGGACGGGTATTGTCCCGACCTCCAGCAAGGAGCATTGCTTTGGAAAAACTAGGCATTAATTACAGCCTGTTGGTGGCGCAGATCTTCAACGTCATCTTCTTGGTGTGGATGTTGTCAAAGTTCCTCTATACCCCCATTTTGAACCTCCTCAAAGAGCGCACTCAGCGCGTCGAAGACGGGCTCAAAGAGGCTGACAAGGTGCGCGAGCAGATGGCTGCACAGCGCAAAGAAAACGAAGTCGAACTTGCCAAGGCTCGTCAAGAAGCCGGCGCAGTGATGGCCCAAGCCACGGAGCGCGCGCGCATCCAAGAGCAAGAGCTTATCAACGCAGCCCGTGCCGAAGCCGAGCGCATCAAGAACGACGCCCGTGCCAACGCAGAGCGTGAAGTCGAGCGACTGGCCGGCGATTTCAAGAACCAGGCCGCAGCTTTGGTGACCGAAACGGCCGCGAAAGTGTTGGGCGCTGAGCTCAAAGGCAATCATTCACAATTGATCGACGAGTCGTTGAGCCGATTGGGCCGCAACAACTAGTCCGGAGCATTGGTATGTGGTCATCTGGCCACCACCGAGCGAGGTATTAACGTGACTACATCTGATGCACAGATGATTGCGCGCGCCATCCAAGAGGCGCTGAACACCTCCGCCCTCAACGCACTCAAGGCCGCTGCAGACGCAGTCAAAGCCGGTGCCCAGAGTGCAGATGCGGTCACCGCCAAAATGGGGGCAGACGCTCCACGTGAAGTACGCAATGTCGTGGCAACATTGGCCAACAACGGTCAACTGAACACCCTGCCTGCAGCTGCTGCAGCGTTTGAAAAGGCCACCCAACGTGCCAATCATGCGCTCGAAGCACACATCACTAGTGCCGAGGCACTCAGTGATGCCAAGCAGAACGACGTCATTGCAGATTTGCGTGGGAAGTATGGAGAGGGCCTGACGGTTCACTTCGATGTCGACGCGTCGCTTATCGGCGGCTTGATCGTACGCGTAGGTGATCAAGTGCTCGACAACAGTCTGCGGACGCGCCTCAGTGCCGTCAAAAACAGCATGTTGACGAGCTAGTTCAGGTCACCACTAAGGAACGGCAGCAGACACTCTGCCAAGCACGAGTGTCGCGACACAACGATTGAGGTGCCAGACTATGGCAGTAGCAGCAAACGATATTTACCAGCGTCTGCTAAAAAGCATTCAAGAGGGTGCCGACGTCCGACCACGGATGATGAATGTCGGTACCGTCATCTCCGTCGGTGACGGCGTGGCCCGCATCAGCGGCCTCGAACAGGTCATGGCAGCCGAGCTCCTCGAGTTCCCCGTGCAAGCCGGTCGCAGCGAAGCTGTGTATGGCATCGCGTTGAATCTCGAGAAAGACACGGTCAGCGCCATCGTGTTGGGTGACTATCTTTCGATCCAAGAAGGCGATCAGGTCAACGCCACCGGCCGTATTATCTCGGTACCGGTTGGTCAAGCAATGGTCGGCCGTGTCATCAATGCCCTCGGTCAGCCGATCGACGGCAAGGGTGCCATCAACAGCGACGTCCTCCGCCCCGTCGAGCGTATCGCTCCCGGTGTGATGGACCGTCAGTCGGTCAACACTCCGGTGCAGACCGGCGTCATCGCCATCGACGCGATGATCCCCATCGGTCGCGGTCAGCGCGAGCTCATCATCGGTGACCGCCAGACCGGCAAAACCGCGGTGGCCATCGACTCGATCATCAACCAAAAGGGTAAGGGCCTGTATTGTATCTACGTTGCCATCGGTCAAAAGCGTGCCCAGGTTGCCCAAATTGTGGGTTACCTCGAGCGCTTCGGTGCAATGGAGTACACCACGGTCGTGGCTGCTACTGCATCCGAATCGGCTGCGTTGCAGTACATTGCCCCATACGCCGGTTGTGCCGTCGGTGAAGAAGTCATGGAAAACGGCGTCACCATCAACGGTGAAGTCGTCCGTGACGCCCTCATCATCTATGACGATCTGTCCAAACACGCCACAGCCTACCGTCAGGTATCGCTGTTGTTGCGCCGCCCACCAGGCCGCGAAGCATACCCTGGCGACGTTTTCTACCTGCACTCCCGCTTGCTCGAGCGTGCTGCTCGTCTGAGCGAAGAAAAAGGCGGCGGTTCGTTGACGGCATTGCCCATCATCGAAACCCAAGCCAATGACGTGTCGGCGTACATTCCGACCAACGTGATTTCGATCACCGATGGTCAGTTGTTCCTCGAGTCCGACTTGTTCAACGCAGGTATTCGCCCTGCCCTCAACATCGGTCTGTCCGTGTCCCGCGTGGGTACGTCGGCCATGACCCGGGCAATGCGTTCGGTCGCTGACCGCCTCAAGCTCGACTTGGCGCAGTTCCGTGATTTGGCCGCATTTGCGCAGTTCGCTTCGGACTTGGACGCTTCGACGCGTGCCCAGCTCGACCGCGGATCCCGCTTGCAAGAGGTCCTCAAGCAACCACAGTTCGCCCCGATGCCCCTCGAAGAGCAGGTCATGGTGCTGTTTGCAGCAACCAATGGCTACTGCGACGGCGTGCCGGTGGCAGCGATTGGTCAGTGGAAGGTCGAGTTCTTGCAGTTCATGCGCACGGTCCACCCGGATGTGTGCAAGGGCATCTACGACAACCGCCTCGATCGCAAGTTCCCGTCACCAGAACTCAAGTCAGCGCTCGAAAAAGCAATCACTGAGTTCAACCAGACGAGCAACTTCAGCGCGTAAGGTCGCGTTGCAGCCTACTGGCAACAGCATGCTGTGACTACAAACGGAAGAGGGAACCGGTGCCAAGTACACGTGAAATTCGTCGACGCATCCGCTCTGTGCGCAACTTAGCCCAAATAACGCGCGCCATGGAGATGGTCTCGGCGTCGAAAATGCGGCGTGCTCAACGCAACGTGCTCGCCACCCGGCCGTATGCCGACCGACTCCGCGATGTCATGAGTAGCTTGATGGCGCGCTCCTCTGGGGCACGCACAGGCACTCTGTTGGAAATCCGCCCTGAAGTCAAAAGCGTCGCGTTGATTGTCATCACACCCGATCGTGGTTTGGCTGGTAGCTTGGTCGGTAACCTGTTGCGCCGGACCGCACGCTTCGTCCTCGACGAACGTGCCAAAGGCCACTCGGTCAAAGTCCTGGCTATTGGGAAAAAAGGTCGCGATTTCTTGGCTCGTAGCGGTCAAGACTTATTGGCCGAAGTGACGAAGCTGGGCGACAATCCAAAACTCGCCGATATCCTCGGCGTGTCGACGAACGTCATCGAAGGCTTCTTGAAAGGCGATTTCGACGAGGCATACCTTGTCTATAGTCAATTCGTCAATACGCTGGTACAACGCCCCGCGATTCGTCGGATCCTGCCGGTGGAAGCCGAGCAGTCCGACAAGACCGCCAAGGGCAGCGATTACAACTACGAACCCGATCAGGATGTCGTGTTGAATGACCTGCTCCCACGCTTCGCCGAGGTCCAAATCTATCAAGCGTTGCTCGAAGCTATCGCCAGTGAGCATAGCGCCCGCATGGTGGCAATGCGTAATGCCACAGACAACGCCAAAGAACTACGCCGCGAATTGTCCCTGACGTACAACAAAACCCGTCAGGCCAATATCACCAAGGAAGTCTCGGAGATTGCCTCGGGAGCGGCGGCCCTCGCGGATAGCTAATGTCTGCGTGTGGTCAGGCCACACGATACGTGCTGGAGGAACTGTATGGCTCAAGCAATTGGGGAAATTACCGAGATCATTGGCGTTGTGCTCAACGCCAAGTTCAAGGAACACGAAACCCCCGCAATTTATAACGCAATCACGGTCCCCATGCCGGGTGGCGTTACGCTGGTCGCCGAAGTGCAACAACATCTCGGCAACGGATATGTCAAAGCTGTGGCAATGGGTACCACCGACGGTTTGCGCCGTGGTGTTGCCTGTACCGACACAGGTGCGGCTATCTCGGTACCAGTCGGCCCTGCGACCCTTGGTCGCGTCTTCAATGTCGTCGGTGAAGCCATCGACGGTTTTGAAAAATCCGTGGATGCCGCCGAAAAGCGCCCCATCCACCAACGCGCTCCGTCCCTCGAAGAACAGTCCACCCAGGCGCAGGTGTTCGAGACGGGCATCAAGGTCATTGACCTGATTGCTCCGTTTACCCGCGGTGGCAAGACCGGTATCTTCGGCGGCGCCGGCGTGGGCAAGACCGTGGTCATCCAAGAGCTCATCGCCAACATCGCCAAAGAACAGTCGGGTTACTCCGTGTTCGCCGGCGTGGGCGAGCGCTCGCGTGAAGGCAACGACCTCATCCACGAAATGCAAGAAGCCCAAATCGACGCCACCACCACCGTGTTCGACAAGACCGTCATGGTGTTCGGACAGATGAATGAGCCACCGGGTGCCCGCTTGCGCGTCGCCCTGACGGCCTTGACGATGGCCGAGTACTTCCGCGACGAAGGCCGCGACGTGCTCATCTTCATCGACAACATCTTCCGCTTCGTGCAGGCTGGTTCCGAAGTGTCTGCTCTCTTGGGTCGTATGCCATCACAAGTCGGTTACCAGCCAACCCTGGGTACCGAAATGGGTGAGCTCCAAGAGCGCATCACCTCGACCAAGAAGGGCTCGATTACCTCGATGCAGGCCGTATACGTGCCCGCAGACGACTACACCGACCCTGCTCCGGCAACGACCTTCGCCCACTTGGACGCAACGATTTCGCTCGAGCGGAGCATCGCCTCAAAAGGCATCTACCCCGCAGTGGACCCGTTGAACTCGACCAGCCGTATTCTCGACCCCAACATCGTTGGTGAAGAGCACTACCGCGTCGCTCGTCAGGTGCAGATCGTGTTGCAGCGTTACAAAGACTTGCAAGACATCATCGCCATCTTGGGCGTCGAAGAATTGTCCGACGAGGACAAACTCACGGTGTCCCGGGCCCGCAAAATCGAACGCTTCTTCTCGCAGCCGTTCACCGTTGCACAACAATTCACCGGCCGCGCCGGGAAGTACGTGCCGGTGGCCGATACGGTCCGAAGCTTCGCTCGTCTGTTGGCCGGCGAAGTCGACCATATCTCCGAGCAGTTCTTCTTCTTGCAGGGTTCGCTCGACGAAGTCATCGCCGCCTACGAAGCCAGTAAGTAAGCCCCCTGTGGCGGTTGCGTCCGCGTAACCGCCACAGATTGATGGAGGTGAGAGATGCCATTACATCTCGAAATCGTCACGGCTGAGCGATTGGTTCTCTCTGACGACGTTGATCAGGTCAATGCCCCGACCAAAGATGGCCGCGTCGGTATTCTGCCCCGACATATGCCCCTGCTCACCGTCCTCACCGAAGGCGAGCTCAGCATTATCAAGGGTGGGGTACGCACCGAGTTCGCCGTGTTCGGTGGATTCATGGAAGTGCTTCCCGATCGCGTGACTATCCTCGCCGATGCGTGTGATCGGTCAGACGAAATCGATCTCGAACGTGCCGAAGAAGCAAAACGCCGCGCCGAGGAGCGCCTCGCGTCACGCAAGTCCAATCAGGACATGGCGTTGGCCGAAGCCGATTTGCGCCGTGCGTTGATGCAAATCAAGATGGCCAAGGTACGTAAAGGCACCGGTGCCTAGCACGGTACTCCGTATCTAGAGCGAGGACGGCATTGCCTTCCTCGCTTTTTTGTGCACAGATAGCCTCCCAGTACCATCGGGAGAAGTGCAGTGTGGTACAATAAGCACTAGTATCATCATTTATGCCCCGGAGTGTCTATGGCCCGCAAAATTGGTATCGATCTCGGGACGGCGAATGTGCTCGTCTATGTGCGCACACGCGGCATCGTCTTGTCGGAGCCGTCGGTCGTGGCCATATCGACCAAAGACAATCGCATCAAAGCGGTTGGATCTGACGCTCTGGCGATGCTGGGCCGCGAGCCCGAAAGCATCGAAGTCATCCGGCCTATGCGCAACGGCGTTATCGCCGATTACGATATCACCGAGGCCATGCTGAAGCACTACATCAGCAAGACGAACGGTCGCTTCAGCCTGAGCAAACCCGACGTCATGATCTCGATCCCCGCTGGTATTACGTCGGTCGAGATGCGTGCCGTGCGCGAGGCAGGCCTCGCAGCCGGTGCTCGTCGTGCATATCTCATCCGCGAGCCGTTGGCTGCAGCAATCGGTGCCAACATCCCTATCGCCAAGCCATCCGGCAACATGATTATTGACATCGGCGGTGGTACCACCGAAGTGGCCGTCATATCGCTCAATGACATCGTCGCCTGGAGCTCTGTGCGTGTCGGGGGGAACCGCTTCGACGATGCCATCATGGCCTATATCAAGCGCAAGTACAACCTGCTCATCGGCGAACGCATGGCCGAGAGCATCAAAATCGAAATCGGTTCGGCTGTTTCAATGAGCCGACCGCTGCAAATGCAGGTCCGCGGCCGCGACCAAGTTGCTGGGTTGCCACGCACCATCGAAGTCAATTCATCCGAAATAACCGAGGCCATCCAAGAACCGCTCGAACAAGTTATCAGCGCCGTACGCAGAGTGCTTGCCGAGACGCCGCCTGCGCTTGCTGAGGACCTCATTGACAAAGGCATGGTGATGACCGGCGGTGGCTCGATGCTCCGTGGGATCAATGATTTGCTCACCGAATTCACCGGGGTGCCTTGCTATGTCGCTGATCAACCTGCCAATTGTGTCGCAATCGGCACCGGCATGGCGCTCGAATACCTCGATGTGTTGCACGACAGCCTGTCCGGCGACGAGTTGAACTAGGCGGTATGGAACAACGACTCAACCCTCCCAAGCAAGGGCTCGTGCTTGAAATCGGCAGTGGCGAAAATCCCAACCCGCGCTCAAACGTACTGGTCGATCGCTTCCTCTTCGACAATACCGAACGTGGCGGCGATCTGGTCATCGACCGGCCGTTTGTTGTGGCTGATGCACACCATTTGCCCTTCAAAGACGGTGTATTCGCCTACACCATCTGCTCGCACATCCTCGAACACATGGATGACCCGATTCAGTTTGTCAGCGAGCTTAAACGCGTGTCGCACGCAGGCTATATCCAAAGCCCGTCCGAAATCGCCGAAAAGACCTTTCATTGGTCGTTTCACCGCTGGTATGTTAACCTCATCGATGGGGTCATCATCCTCCACCCGCGTGAAGCGGTCGAGCCGTTCGGTGAGTTTTTTGACTACCTCTACGCGCATAATCCTGCATACTACGTGTTTCAACGCAGTATGCCGCATCTGTTTTGGGTCGAACGTGAGTGGCATGGCGACGACCTGAAGGTCGAAGTCCACGCAGAGTCACCACTCAAGCTCCGCGATCCTGCCGCATTGATGGAGCTGGTGCACCCACGGATGGGCACGCTGAGGTTGGTGTTTTTGCTGATTGTCAGCGGCATCGGTCGCAAAATACCCGCAACATGGCGAGGGACGTTGCGCCGCAAACTGGGGCGGAGCTACCTCTAGTCAGGTCCCGTTTTGCTGATACACCTTATCAAACCACTCAAGAAAACAACCGTTAGTTATAGTGCCCATCCGATTGTGCAGACTCCGACGCACATCGTCGTGCGGGCGCTGTGGACCCGGCCGGCAGTTGATCTGGGGTATATGCAGATCGCCCCTGGTGACTTCCTCGACGAACATTTCTACCAGGACCAATGGTTCAATGTGTTTGCTTGGTATAGCGCTGCCGGCAGGTTGCGTGGCTGGTATTGTAATGTCACCCGACCGGCCGTCTTCCACCGCCATAGCTTGACGTCGGTTGATCTCGAGCTCGACCTTTTTGTGGACGCAGACCGGCACACAATGACCCGCCTTGACGTCGATGAATTCGAATCTCGGGCATACCACCACCACGATCCCGTTACCTATCGTGCCGGGTACGCCGCATTGACAGAACTCGAATCACGGGCCCGACTGGGCTCTGCGCCATTTGATCGGACACAGCCACTATGAAGACCCTTGGTATCGGGATTGTCGGGTACGGTGCAATTGCCCGTGTGCATGCGGCAGCATTGGCGGTGGTGCCATTGATGTACCCGAGCCTCGCACTCCGGCCGGCGGTGGTCGCCTTGACCCCAGGCGGACCAGCAAGCCAAGCGAGTGCA
>CAIZHO010000286.1 GCA_903932805.1 uncultured Roseiflexaceae bacterium
ACGTCGCCGAGGTTATGCAGCAACCACGTGATATCTGGCAGCGGTACTTTTATGGACAAAAGTTCATTGTTCTCTCCCGCGCCGAAAAACTCACCCTCCTGCTCGAGGCTTGGACAATCGCTATCGCACGCAACCATGAAGAATCCATCGAGTATATGTTGAATTTGCTCGAGTACCATGCCGAGCATTACAGCGAGTACGCTGCGCAAATCGATCAAGTGATCGTTGCTGCCTACGAGACCATTGTGCGTATCTGGGGAGAGGCCGAAACCCTCAACTTGCGCATTCAACTCGCTTTCATGGCGGGCAAACACGACGACGCAGTCACTCTCATCGAGCAGTTGCTCAACATATACTTGGGGCAGCAGGCGTTGCACCACGCACGCGCAACGTTAAGCACACTGATGCAATTCCCGCAGAGCAATGCCGCCCAGTATGCAACTCTCCTCGAACGACCCACCCACACGGTTAAGCCGCGCCCGTGCAAAGTGCTCTACATCGGTGGGAACGAAACACAGCAAGGGTTCAAAGACCAAATCACCGAGAAACTCCAGAACACGCATCCCCACATCCTCGTTACCTGGGAACTCATCGGCTGGCGTTCGAACTGGGACAAAGACGCAGAACGCATAGAACGTACTATTCCGCAATTCGATTTGGTCATCCTCAGTCCGTACGTGCGGACGTTGTTTGGTCGATATATCCGCAAAGTGGCCGATAATTGGCGACCGTCGACCGGCAAAGGGCAAGGTAAAATCTATTCGGATATCGTCTCTGCAGTAGAGTCTTTTCAACAACACGAAGCAGGGTAATCCTGACAAAGCCCCGAGGCAGATGTACAATACACTGACATAGCGCACCGCAGTGGTGCGGACCAAAGGAGTGACGATGGCCACGCGAACACAAAATCTCCTCGCGAAATTACACATTACCGACCGAAATTTGGGCACATGCACGGGGCCAGAGTGGATCTCTTCTGCAGGTGAGTGGATAACGAGCTATGACCCAGCCACCGGTGATGCAATTGCCCAGGTGCAATTAGCCGATCATGCAAGCTATGAGCGAACCGTCAATGCCGCGCAAACGTCGTTCACGTCGTGGCGACATATCCCTGCACCAAAGCGGGGCGATGTAGTGCGTGATTTGGGAACGATTCTGCGTGAATACAAAGAGCCATTGGGCGAGTTGGTGTCGCTCGAGATGGGCAAAATTCGCCCCGAAGGGCTCGGCGAAGTCCAAGAAATGATTGACATCTGCGATTTTGCCGTGGGCTTGAGTCGTCAACTGTATGGCTTGACCATGCACAGTGAGCGTCCACAGCATCGCATGTACGAGCAATGGCACCCCCTTGGTCCGATTGGGATTATCAGCGCATTCAACTTCCCCGTGGCGGTCTGGAGCTGGAACGCAGCGATAGCGGCGGTCTGTGGCGACACGAACATCTGGAAGCCGTCGGAACTGGTGCCGTTGTCAGCAATTGCTGTCCAGCACCTGGCGAACAAAGTGATGGCAGATCATGGTGTGCATGGATTGTTTACCCTAGCTGTTGGTTCGGGTGCGGTGGTTGGTCAAGCAATGGCAGAGGATCATCGTTTGCCGTTGGTTTCATTCACCGGCAGCACCAAGACCGGACGCAAGGTCGCGACGACCGTTGCAGGACGTTTCGGGAAGTCGATCCTTGAGCTCGGCGGCAACAAGGCCATCATCGTCACCCCCTATGCGGAACTCGATATGGTCGTTCGCGCAGTGCTCTTTGGTGCGGTAGGTACCGCCGGACAACGCTGCACGACGACACGTCGTCTGATTGTCCACGAAAGCGTCGTCGATGCACTCTGCCAGCGGTTAGTCAAAGCATATGCCAGCGTTCCGATTGGGAATCCGCTTGATGCAGGTACCTTGGTCGGCCCCTTAGCCACTGCTGGTGCGGTCACTGCCATGATGCAGGCGATTACGCGTGCAACTGCGGGCGGCGGTACCGTCCTTGTTGGCGGTGCACATCGTACCGATATCGGTGCGAACTATGTTGACCCAACCATTATTCGCATGCCCAAGCAAATCGATGTGGTCTGCGAAGAGACGTTTGCACCAATCCTCTATGTAATGAGCTACGCAACCCTTGACGACGCCATCACGATGCACAATGATGTTGCGCAAGGTCTCTCGAGTGCAATATTTACGGATAGCATGCGCGAAGCAGAGCGATTCTTGTCGCACGGCGGGAGCGACTGCGGTATTGCAAACGTCAATATTGGCACGAGCGGTGCCGAAATCGGCGGTGCGTTCGGTGGCGAGAAGGAAACAGGTGGCGGCCGAGAAAGTGGAAGTGACGCATGGCGCGCCTATATGCGCCGCCAGACCAACACCATCAACTGGGGTAATCAGCTCCCGCTCGCCCAAGGCATCCAATTCGGCGATTAATCCAATCAAAGCACCACCCCTGCACGTGGTGCAGGGGTGGTGCTTTTTATGCAACGCGAAGTGCAATCCACAGCAAGAATGGTGCCAGCAGCAATGCCGGGAGTAGTGCAGCAATCCGGATCCGCGTCACGTCGAGCAGATTGAGCCCCAACCCAATCAAGAGTATACCGCCAGTACTGGTCGCAATGATGACATACGGA
>CAIZHO010000287.1 GCA_903932805.1 uncultured Roseiflexaceae bacterium
CCGCCCGCTCCGCGGTCGAGATGCTGCCATACACCGCCCGCTCCACAGACGCACTGCACTCCTGCTGACACACGCAAAACCCCACGCAACAGGGTATGTATACCCAGTGCGTGGGGTCGATTGGGCGGGTGTCTAATAGCTCTGAATCTGCTCTGGTGTGCCGATCGAGCGGACGTCTGCAGTAGGCGCGATGCGCTTGATGAGTCCAGCCAACACCGTGCCGGGGCCGATCTCGACGAACTCGGTTACACCCTGTGCAACCATGTAGGTTATGGTGTCGACCCAGCGCACCGCCGAGGTCACCTGTGCGGGGAGCTCTGCGCCGACGGCGGTCACATCCACCAATGGCTTGGCATGGATGTTCCCAATCACGGTGACTTTGGGCATGTTGATGGTGGTCTGCGCCACCACATGTGCCAATTGTTGGGCTGCGTCACGCATCAACGGTGAATGAAACGCCGCGCTCACGTTCAACGGTAACACGCGTTTGGCACCTGCTTCTTTGAGCAAGATAGCCGCCTGTTCGATGGCGGCGATATGCCCCGAGATGACGGTCTGTCCGGGTGAATTGTAGTTTGCGACCACGACGGCGTTGTCTTTTTGGCTCACCGATGCACAGATGTCGTCGATGCGGGCATCGTCCAGCCCAATAACTGCCGCCATACCGCCCGCGTTGGCCGCTGCCATGAGTTGACCGCGGGTGCGTACCAAACGTACCGCGTCTTCGATGCTGAGGCTCCCTGCGGCACACAGCGCACTGTATTCGCCCAAACTATGCCCTGCCACGACCGCGGCCTGTGCCATGGTGAAGCTGACGATCTGTTCGGTGCCGCCGGCCAGGGCTGCCAAAATGGCGAGTTCGGTAGTAACCAGCGCGGGTTGCGTGTTCTCGGTAGCGGTCAGGACATCGTCAGGACCATCGAAGCAGATATCGCGGATCGAAAACCCCAACGCAGCATCCGCACGCCGATAGACGTCAGCGGCGGCAGGGTACGCCTGGGCCACCGCCAGACCCATCCCGACAACCTGTGCGCCTTGGCCGGGGAAAACAAATGCACGGGTCACGTGTGATCCTTTCTGGTGTAGTTATGCCTTGACGGGCAGTCTGACACTCGGGACACCCCAGCGCACGACTGCAGATGCCCACGTCAACCCACCGCCAAACGCAGTGAGCAAGACATACGTGTCGTTACGAATGATACCCTCGGCGACTGCTTCGGTCAGTGCCATCGGGATGGTCGCTGCTGACGTGTTGCCGTAGCGTTCCAAGTTCATATAAAACTGCTCGATCGGGACACCCAAGCGCTCAGCGATTGCTTCGATGATGCGCCGATTGGCCTGATGTGGTACGACGACGGCGATGTCCGCAAGCGACAAATGCGCTTTGGAAAGGGCCGCAAGTGATGATTCTTCCATGCCACGCACCGCGAGTTTGAAGATTTCGCGGCCATTCATGGTCAAGAAGCGTCGCTCGCTGGCTACAACGTCAGCCGTCAGCGGTACGCAGGTGCCACCTGCTTCGACCATCAGCAGATCTTCACGGTCGCCTGCAGCACCCATATCTGACGATAACAACCCATAGGGCTGATCGGTTGCTTCGAGTACGACTGCACCGGCACCATCACCGAACAAGACACACGTATTGCGGTCGTTCCAGTTGATAAAGTGACTAACCACGTCGGCAGCACAGAACAGGATGCGTTTGGCCATCCCTGATTGAATCAGGCTCGTTGCGACGGTCAGTCCATAAACAAAGCCACTACAGGCTGCGGCAATGTCGAACGCAGCGGCGTTAGTGATACCCAATTCGGCTTGCACCCGGCAGGCGGTGGCTGGCATCGGGCGATCAGGGCTAAACGTCGCGACAATCACCATGTCGATATCCGCTGCCTGGACCCCCGCCATGGCCATCGCAGCACGACTTGCTGCCGATGCCAATGTCGACGTCGTCTCGCCGTTCGAGATGATGCGGCGTTCTTTGATGCCGGTGCGTGATTGAATCCATTCATCTGACGTGTCGACCATCGTGCTGAGCTCAGCATTGGTGACGACCCGTGACGGGACAGACATGCCCCATCCAACGATGGCAGCGTGTAGTGCCATGGTGTGCGCGCTTTCTAACACAAACCGGTGTTCGTCAGCGTATGCAACGAACACCGGGTGTACGGTCAACCCACAGATGCTTAGGCCTCGGCGTTTTTGGCGACCTTGACGACTACCTGCCGCTGACGGTAATAACCACATGCTTTGCAGACATGATGGGCGCGCATCAACAACCCACAGTTGTTGCACAGTACCAAGGTTGGTGCCGTCAAGCGCTGGTTTTGGCGGCGATTGCCGCGTCGGTGTCGGGATACTTTAGTCTTCGGTGCTGCTCCCACGGGTTGGCTCCATTCTCTTGATTACTGCGGTGGTTTGCGATCCAACAACGCTTGCAGCGCCGCAAATCGATCGTCCACAGCAGCTTCACTACAACGACATGACTCTTGGTTGAGATCGACACCGCAACCGGCACACAGTCCCAGACACTCTGGCTTGCACAACGGGCGCATCGGCATCTCGAGGATTGCATACTCACGCAAGGCTGATCCCATGTCGAGGAAGTGACGTTCGTCGATGAGAAATGCATCGTCGTCGTCGCCTTCTTCGTGGTCGGCAGCAATGCTCGATCCGGTGGTGACATCCACGGTTGCGCGATACTGCTCTGCAAAGGTCACGTCGATCGCGACCAAAGCCGGTTGCAAGCACCGCATGCACGTGGTAGACACGATGCCTGACGCCGTAGCATCGACATACACACCCAGTTCCGTCCGGGTGAATCGTGCCGCACCCGCGATATTTCGCAATTCTTCGCCTTCGTGCAAATGCAACGCTGACTCAGTGAATGCATACTCGCGCCGTGAACCGGGTTCTTCACGTAATAACTGCGACACATTGTAGGTGAGTGGAGAGTGTTTTTGCGTCGCCATGCAAGCACCTATGTGTAGCGTTCCGAATGTATAGTATAGGTCATTCGGATGTGAATGTCAAAGCATCCGAGCGGTAAATGTTAGCGATTGAGTTCGTCTAAACCGCTATTTACACTGCCCAATAGTCGTTCGAGCCGTGCTTGGACATCCGACAACACGGCGCGTGCATAGGCATCAGCTTGTGCACGTATATCGTCGGCATCTTGACGGGCGACGCGGAGCAGATGTTCATGCTCCGTACTCTGTCCCGTTCCGCCATCTGATGGTGTGCTCATACTGTGTGCCGCGGCTGTGGGTTGGAAGACACTTGCAACCTGGAGGTGCTCAGCGCTTCCCATGACGACCATTTCGCGGATGCGATCAATGTATTCGAACAGCTTCGACTCATCAACGACCACGAGCTTGGTCATGGGGATGTGTTGTGACGCAGTGATGAAGTCCTCGAGCTCATAGAGTAAATCGTCTGCATTCATTGGGTTATCCTCCGTGACGGCGGTCTGCATAGACCCGCTGTAATGCGGTGGCAACGTGTGCCGGTACCAACCACGAGACATCTGCCCCGAGCGAAGCGAGTTCTCGGACACGCGTCGAACTATAGTACGTGTACTCGTGACTTGCCATAAAGTATACCAAGTCTATGTCAGGGGCGAGGCGTTGATTGACCTGTGCCATTTGAAATTCAGATTCGAAGTCGTTCGCGGCGCGCAATCCACGCACGACGACTTTTGCGCCAACCGTTCGCGCATATTCGACGGTCAACGAACTGTATGTCTCGACTCTTATGCGTGGCATATGTGCCGTGGCTTTGCGCAAAAAAGCCACCCGGTCTGCGGTGGGGAAGAGTAATCGCTTGTCAGGCCTGTCGAACACTGCCATGATAATCGTGTCGAAGATATGTGACGCGCGTTCAGCGATATCGAGATGACCATTCGTGACCGGATCAAAACTCCCGGGGTAGACTGCAATACTCACGCAACTGCTCCTTCGCGGGGACGCTCGTACAGCGTCACGCATGATCCCCCAAAGCGACGAAATTCGATGCGCTGAAGCGGGCCGCACGTCTCATTGAATTCGACATGCACCTCGTGCCCGATAATGAAAATCCCCCCTGGAATCAACAAATCAGCCTGCGCCACCAGGGCTTGGGTGTCGTGGATAGCAGGGTCAGCATACGGAGGATCCATCATGATGAGCGCATAGTCCGCGCTGCCACGATGTTGGGTGACAAACCGACTTACCGGTTGTTGGTAGATCTTTGCTTTGGCCGTCAACTTGGTGTGTGCCAAATTGTCCCGAATCACATCACAAACCGCAGATTTCTGCTCGACAAAATCACACCAGGTCGCCCCGCGGGATAATGCTTCGATGCCAATCGATCCTGTGCCCGCATACAAATCGAGCATCTTGCCATAAATGGCACCATACCCATTGAGCACCGAAAAAAGGGATTCTTTGACACTATCGAGCATTGGCCGTGTGCCTGCTCCTTTTGGCCCCTTCAAATGATGCCCCTTGGCACTGCCAGTAATTACTCGCATCGTTACCGCCCGTACTGTAAGCGGCGGATCAACATATCCGGCAGACGGTGTTCTTGCATTTGACGCTGCGTCAACGCAATATCATATTTGACACGGCCAAATTCAATCTGTTGATTGTCGGTGTCAAGTATTGCATACGCCGCACGTGAGTCCCCATCGCGTGGTTGGCCCACACTCCCCGGATTAATAAAGTAGCGTTCGTTTGGGTTAATCGGAAGGGGCACTCCCCGGTGCGGCTGGAGCGGACCATCGATGGTCTGATTGTCCGATTGACGCAGAAAGATCTGGAGATGCGAGTGTCCAATAAAGCATATCTGTTGGGGGATTGCTTGCCAGTTGGCGAGTGCCTGTTGTGGTCCCAGCAGGTATTCCCAAACGGGGTCTAGTGGGCTCCCATGGACGATGTAGTGGTGCTGGGGGTCAATGGCAATAGCAACGGGTAGCGTGTCGAGATGTGTCAAATAGTTTTGCTCAAGCTGTTTGCCGTTCCAGATGTTTGCGATGCGGGCATCTTGGTTAAACTCGGTGATGTCGACCTTGCGGCTCCCGATGCATGCCAAATCATGATTGCCCGCAATCCATTGAGTGCTGAGCTGCTGCATCGTCGCCATGCATTCGTTGGGCCGAGGACCGTACCCAATCGTGTCACCCAGATTCCAGACCGCGTCGAATGCGCCGGCTGCTTCTTGGAGTACTGCATCAAGCGCAACGATGTTGGAGTGTATATCTGAAACGACGAGTACCCGCATATTGATGCTTCAATTCTTTCGGCTATTGCGAAAAAGTTGTACTATAGAGTATAGTACGTACAACTGTGCTGCTATCATTGACAGGAGCTCCGTATGACGGAAGTTGCCACGCACTGTCCATACATTGGTCTCAAACAGAACCGCGCAATTCGGTTCTCAACTTCCACTGCAGAACATCGGTGTTACATTAGTGGCGACGCAATGGATATACCGGTAGATCAGGCGAGTTATTGCCTTACACAGTTTCACACACAATGTCCATTATACATGGGAAGTGTGGCAGCGCACAACCGTGCGCCAGCGAATAACGGCGCACCGCGTAAGGGCACTCCGCGCGAACGTGATTCGGTTGCTGCAATGCCTTCTGCAGACGCATATGAAGCCTCGCCGGATGTGTACGAAGAAGACTGGGCAAGTGCGCAACGGGCCGCACGTCGTGCAGCCGCATCACTCCCACGGCGATCAGGTGGCATCCCTACCTCTGTGTATGGTCTGGTGATTGGGCTCCTCGTGGTTGGTGCGGTTGTCTATTTTTATGCGGGGACGCTGCTCGGTCCGTCCGCCCCATCAGATACCGCAGCACTGAACCCAACGCAGGCTGCGTTTGAACCATTGCCGACGGTAGCACCGACCGACGCAGCGGTGCTCCCGCCGGTGGGTGACACGCCAGTGCCTACACTCCCCCCAGCAACCGCAACAAGCGATCCTGCAGCAATTCCCCCGGTAGCGAGTCCGACGACTCCTGCGCAGGTGACCGCCGCTCCTGCGCAGCCAAATCCGACCGCTCCGGTTGCTACGACAGTCCCGGCAACTCCCGAAGTCAAAGACATGGTTGTCAGACTTGTCTACGGCGATGCATCTGGTCAGTTGCTGGTGCCCGTGCAACGAACAATTTCGGTCCCAGGCAAAAAGGTCGCGACAGCTGCACTGGCAGCGTTATTTACCGATCCGCGCAATGGCCTGACCCGGATTCTGCTTCCCGATACCCAAATACTGTCGCTTGCAATTATCGATGGGACTGCAGTGATTGACTTCAATAAGCGTCCGACCGGTCCTGGCGATGTACGGGGGTTCGCTGCGATTGCGCTGACAATGTACCAATTTGATTCCGTCAGCAAAATCAAATTTCTCATCAATGGTGTCGAAATGCCGACCGAAAACGGCATCCCGTATGTCAAATCCAGCCTTGTCAATCTGTGGAACCCGTCCAACCTCACACTCACTGGCAGCACCGCAGTCACGGTTTCGTTTGTGTCAGCAACCAGCAAACACGATGTGACATTAACCAAGCTGATCGAAAAGACGGTCAACGTCGCCGAAGCAACTGCGCGTACGTTGCTCGACGGTCCTGGCCAATACAGTGCAGTGCTCAAGCGGGTCATACCCGAGAGCACCCAACTCAGAGGAATTCGCATCGAGAATGGAGTCGTCACGGTTGACTTTACGCAACCATTTGCGTCTGCCACCGACAAACCCGCGGCTGTGCGCACGGTCGCTCGTTCTATGACATCGATTGCTGGCATAAAAGCAGTACAAATCCTGGTTGAAGGTGCCCCGCTCTCAAATGTCTGGGGCAACGAGTACAACAAGAACTTTGAGCGTCCGCCCACGAATGCTGAGTAATGAGTGCGACAAACGCCCCGTGGCACATGCCACGGGGCGTTTTGTGTTGGTTCGATGTTCGCGTTAGCGTTTGAGGTCAGCGATGGCAGCGGTCAATTGTGCCGGGCTCAAGGCAAACTCTGGGGTATCGGCAAACATCAACAGATCGAGCACTGATTCAATGACCGTCTCGTCTGTGTCCTGTTCCGCGTCTGCGTCAGCATCGTCGTTGTCTTCTTCCGGTTGCTCGATGACGTCTTGGTCGTCACTATACAGCGAATGAAATGCTTTGAGTGCCCACCCCGCTAGCACGTCGATCGTGATCGTACCACGTAGATGAGTCTCGATTGCTTGGATGATGAACGCCTTCTGTTCGATGATATCGCGGTCAGCGAGTTGTGTGGTAGGCAACATAGGTGTATCCATTCGGGCTGAGCAAACGACGAAATGACTAGTTCCCAAATACGGACGACCCGTTCACCCAGCCTTGCACATCACTAATGGTGACGACAACCATCATCAGCATAAGCAACGCAAAGCCTGCGAAGTGGACGCGTGATTCGTATTCGATGGGGATGCGCTTGCGGCGAATTGCTTCGACCAGCGCAAAGAGAATGTGACTGCCGTCGAGCGCGGGGATCGGCAAGAGGTTAAACACCGCAAGATTGAGACTGATGATTGCCATCCAGTTAAAGTAACCCAGCCAGCCATCGCGTTCGATAATTTCGCCGGTGCCACGTGCCATGCCTACAATGCCGGTCATACCTGCATTTTCGATTTTGGGTGCGAGGCCCAGCAAACTTTGGATCCACGTACTCAGACCTTCAATCATGGATACTGCCACGACATAGGTGGTTTTGATGCCGTATCCTATCGCGCTGAAAATCGAAGCATCTTCGATGTGTGCGTTCGGCTGGTACCCAAATCCAAATCCTGCAGGACTCGATGAGTCCTGATAACTCCAGGGTCCCGGTGTGATGGTGAGTGTTTGCTCTGTACCATTACGCACAATCGTCATCGGGATCGCAACGCCCAGGTTGTCACGGGCGATGGGGCCGATTTCGGATCCCGGGGTAATGGGTCCTGTCGTACCGATTTGCAGTACGATGTCATCTTTGAGCAACCCTGCCCGTTGCGCAGGAGAGTCAGGGAACACTTGATTGACCACCAGCCCATTATCCGCAACTTGGATCCCGACACTCAGTGCAATGCCGGTGTAAATGATGGCTGCAACCACGATGTTCATCAA
>CAIZHO010000288.1 GCA_903932805.1 uncultured Roseiflexaceae bacterium
CCGTATCGTGCGCTCTTGCGGGTTGCCGATATTGACCGGATCAGTGTAGTCGCTCTGCAACAAGCGGTACACACCTTCGACGAGATCCGAAACATATTGAAACGACCGTGTCTGGCTGCCGTCTCCATATACCGTTATCGGCTCGTGGCGCAACGCCTGTTGGATAAAGTTCGGAACCACCCGGCCGTCACGCAGACGCATGCGTGGACCGTAGGTATTGAAAATGCGAACAATGCGCGTCTGGACGCCATGGCTCCGATGGTATGCCATCGTCATTGCTTCGGCAAAGCGTTTCGCTTCGTCGTAGACGCCGCGTGGTCCAATCGGATTGACGTGGCCATAGTAACTCTCGGGTTGCGGATGGATTTGGGGGTCGCCGTAGACTTCTGAGGTCGATGCCAACAAAAAGCGGGCGTTTTTTTCTTTGGCTAACCCAAGTGCTTTGTGTGTCCCGAGGGCCCCCACTTTGAGCGTCTGGATGGGCAACTCGAGATAATCGACGGGTGATGCCGGAGATGCAAAATGGAGCACCGCATCGAGGGGGCCATCGATATGGATGTAATCAGTGACATCGTGCTTCATGAAGCGAAATCGATCGTGTCCAAAGAGATGGGCAATGTTTTGTGCATTGCCGGTAATGAGATTATCCATTGCGATGACCGTGTGGCCCTCGGCAATGAAGCGATCGCTCAAATGTGAACCGAGGAAGCCAGCCCCACCAGTAATGAGTACGCGCATCTGAACCACCCTCTGCCCTACCGCGCCCCTATGCGCCAATATGGTTAATACGCACCCCGCCCCAACAACACCGTGGGGATGGTCTGCAAGACAATTCGCAAATCCATCAGGAGAGACCAGTGTTCGACATAGTAGATATCAAGCCGGACCATTTCTTCGAAGGTCGTGTCACTCCGACCCGACACCTGCCACAAGCCAGTCAATCCAGGCTTGGCCTCGAGGCGACGCAAATGCCATGGAGCATATTGTGACACTTCGTTGGGGGTGGCAGGGCGCGGTCCGACCCAGCTCATTTCGCCACGCAAGATGTTCCACAATTGCGGCAATTCATCTAAGCTGGTGCGGCGCAACAGGCGACCGACACGCGTATGACGTGGGTCATGGCGGATCTTGAAAATCGGGCCATCGGCTTCGTTCTGCTGCGTGAGTTCTGCTTTGATCTGCTCTGCGTTGACCACCATGGTGCGGAATTTGTACATGGTGAAGCGTCGTCCGTTGGTCCCCACGCGCTCTTGGGTAAACATGATGGGGCCGGGGGAATCCAGTTTGATGGCAATCGCAATCAACGCGGATGCCGCCAAGACGAAGGGGCTCACCAATAAGGTAAAGCTGATGTCGGTCACGCGCTTCAGCACCAGATTGATACCCTGAATCGACACTTCGCGTAGGCCAATCAACGGCAAACCGTCAAATTCGCCAATATCGACGCGGTCAAAGCTGAGTTCCAACAAATCTGGCACAAGACGGAAATCAACGCGTGTTTGACGACAGGCTTCGACAACCCCAGGCAACAGGTGCTGCTCGTTGAACGGGAGCGCAATGATGACTTGATCGACGGCATACGTCGCCAACAAATCACGGAGTTTTTCGACCCCACCGAGATAGTGGAAATGGAGCGGTTGCGCACCGTCGTTGTCGTATTCGTCGACACGATTTGCGACATACCCCACCAAGGCATACCCAAGGTGTGGTCGAGCCACAATGCCGGTCATCAAGGTGCGACTGACGTCACCGCCGCCAACGATCAGGTAACGCTCGCGCCCAATGCCGCGGGACCAACGGAGCCGACGTACCAACACAAGGCCGACCCGCACCAGGCTGAGCAGCAGAATGACAAATGCAAACGCAAGTGCAATGACCAGCCGTGAGTAGTAGAGCGGACGGTACGAAAAGACCACGACAACGAGCAATGCCGCTGCGGTGGTCGTACTGTTGAATATGATGCTGAGGTGGGCATTGAGACCAGCATTTGCCGGCAAGCGATACATCCCACGTACCGTAAATTGCACTTGGATGAGGAGTAACAACAGAACCCCAATGGGGATAAACGCATTCCACTGGACATAGAATTCGGTAGGCACAGCGCGTACAAAATCACCGACCCATCCCGGCCATACGACGAGATAGCGGACGGCATAGGCCATCGCGACGCTCGTCAGAATGACGAAGCTATCGACGAGAAACGTGGCGAACCAAGATGCTTCGTCGAATAGCCTTTTTTTGGGATTCCGCAGTGGTGTGGTGTTTGTCACGGTCGTCCTCTGTCGTCAGAACGGGAGTTAGGGGACAAACTCTTCGGTCCAGGTGAGTGCGGCCTTTTCGACATACACCGTCTGGCCGATTTCGATGCCGTGTTTGATGAGTTCAGCAGAAATACCCGTGGCTTCGAATACCCGCTGTAGCCGAGCCAAAGACTCAGATTGTGCGAAGTTGGTCATCGAAACTAATCGTTCGATGCGGCGACCGTGCACACGATACCCATGGCGCGTCGACTCGATGGTGAACTTGTATTCATCTTGAACCGGGATGGGCCATTCGAGCGTTTCGTTGCGTGGTGTTTTGTCGATGAGTACCGGCTGGGTCGCCATTACCGCCACGATTTCGCGGACAAGGGGTTCAAGCCCAGTTCGGGAGGCTGCCGACACGACATAGACCGGTCGACCTTCACGCTTGAAGCGCTCGAGGTACTCGGCCAAAAAGATTTCTGCATCGGGCAGATCGGTTTTGTTGAGGACGATAATCTGCGGGCGTTGTGCCAGTTCAGGTCGATACCGTATCAGTTCGTCGTTGATGCGTTGGTAGTCTTCCCACGGATCACGCGTATCTACCGCGGCGATGTCGATGACGTGCAACAGCACACGCGTACGTTCGATGTGCCGCAAGAAGCTATGGCCGAGGCCGACGCCACGATGTGCACCTTCGACCAGGCCCGGGATGTCCGCAATCACGAAGGTATCATCGCCATAGGCGACCACACCCAAATTCGGTTGCAGAGTCGTAAATGGGTACGAGGCAATCTTGGGACGGGCAGCACTAACGGCAGCAATCAGCGATGATTTGCCTGCATTGGGGAAGCCGACCAAGCCGACATCAGCGAGCAGTTTGAGTTCGAGTTTGAGTTCGAGTTTCTGGCCGGGTTCGCCCAGCTCTGCGATACGCGGTGCTTGTTGCGTTGCTGTCGTGAAGTGTAAGTTCCCCAGCCCGCCCTTGCCCCCGCGCGCCGCCAGCAGGCGTTGCCCCTGTGCGACGAGGTCGATGGTATAACTGGCACCGTCTATCGTTGCATGGACTTGGGTGCCCAACGGTACCTTGATGATGACGTCGTGGCCGTCAGCGCCATGTCGGCGTGCCGTTCCACCATTGCTGCCGTTCGTTGCTTCGAAGCGGACTTTCTCGCGGAATTGCAGCAACGTGTTGATGGATGCGTCTGCCTGCAAGTAAATATGGCCCCCACGACCACCGTCGCCGCCATCGGGTCCCCCACGCGGCACAAACTTCTCACGGCGCATGGTTGCCATACCATCGCCTCCGGTACCTGCATGGAGATACACCGTTGCCTGATCAAAATAGTCTGCCGTCATACCACCCATATCCGATAAAAATGCCAGCGCAAGCGGCGCTGGCACGAAGGCACCAACCTAACGACCCCATGGTCGAGCGGAACACACTACTTCGCTGTGTCATCTTTCTTGGGGGCATCTTCGTCCTTCATCGCGTTGCGAAAGGCTTTGATGCTGCCACCCAAAGAAGACGCAACCCCGGTGATTCGGCTCGCGCCGAACAACAGAATCACAATGACCAAAATGATGACGAGCTCTGTTACTCCGAGTTGTGGCATGGCGTCCTCCAAATGTGTTGACACATACTGCAATTATACTCTACAACATGCGCATGTCAACGCCGTGAAACGGCTTGGTACACGGTATGGGTACGTTTTGCTGTCTCGAGCCACGAGAATTTGGCGGCTTGGACCAACCCATCACGACGCATCTGCGCACGCAACTCACTATCCTGCAAGACACGGCGCATCGCATCTGCGAGTGCATCGACATTATACGGATCGACCTGGAGCGCCGCTGACCCGACTATTTCGGGCAGACAGCTCGCATTGCTCGCAATCACCGGTGTCCCGCAGGCCATGGCCTCGAGTGGCGGCATCCCGAATCCTTCGTACAGCGACGGGAACACAAACGCGGTGGCAGCGCCATACCACAAGTGTTGTTCGTCTTGCGGGACATACCCCACAAAGCGGAGTTGATCCCCGAGTTGCAGTCGCTCTGCCTGGGCCAAAATCGGC
This sequence comes from uncultured Roseiflexaceae bacterium, assembly GCA_903932805.1. GTDB lineage: Bacteria > Chloroflexota > Chloroflexia > Chloroflexales > Roseiflexaceae > UBA965. Next base: position 4,316 of record CAIZHO010000288.1, read on the forward strand.
TCGTAGAGCCAACCCTTGCCACCACCAATGAGCAATGGCACGCCGGTTTCTTTCGCAATTTGGGCATAGGCATCGATGAGGCGCGGGATGTTTTTGCGTGGCTCGAGCGTCCCGAGATAGAACAGATATCGCTCCGGCAATCCATTTCGTTGCCGAAACGCCGCCAGTTCTGCTGCACTCGCAGGGACAAACCGTGCGTCACAGGCATCGTATGTCACCGTGACGCGCTCGGGAGCAACGCCGAGGTGCTCGACGATTTCTTTTTTTGCATGCTCCGACACCGTAAACAACTGGGCTGCATGTTTGGCCGATCGCCGAATTGCCCACTTGGTGTACATTCGGTTGATGCGCCGAAACGTCTGGGGGAAGAGAATCGGACTAATATCGTGAATCGTCACCACGGAGGGTACTGTTGCCAACACGGGCATCACGTTGAGAACCCCATGATAGAGCGTTGCGTGGTCACGAGCCAGCAACAACGGCGCGAGCAATTGCTCCCATGGAATACGCACACGTGGGTTGATGGTATCGAAGCGACTCGGCCGCACACAGAAGTTCGCCGGCAACCCGAGTGCTGCACGGTCGACCCCACGCGTCGTATAAATGGTATACGGGTTGACGGTATCGATATGCCCGAGGTGCTCGAGCAATGCTTCGATGTAATGCGACACACCGGCCCGGCGGAAGTTGTTGGTATGAGCCAGCAAATGTGCATTCACTGCTACATGCATCGGATGCGTTGTGCTCACTACGGCACCTGTAGGGGTGAGCCAAACGGGTTGTACTGTGCAATCACCCCAATCTGATCGTTTGGCCAGTACGAAACCCATGCTTGGCCAATGACCCGTTCGAGCGGCAACACCCCCCATTCACGGGAGTCGCTGCTGTTCTCTCGGTTGTCACCCATCACAAAAATGGTCCCTTCAGGCACAACGATTGCTTTTTCGACGCAGACATCCATTATTTGGCAATAGGTCGGTGCACCCTGCAAATATGGCTCATACAACTGCACGCCGTTCACCAGCACGACACCGTCACGGAACGACACCTCGTCTCCGGGTCTGCCAATCACACGTTTGATGTAATCTTTGCTGGGGTCATTGGGGTACTCAAAGACAACCACTTGACCGTATTGCGGGATCCCAAACGGATAGATCGGCAGCGGAGCGACGGTCGGATCAACAATGCGTGCGGGTGCATTGAGGTCAAAATGAAAATATGCCAATTTATTGACCAAAATAAACTGGTCATTGTGCAGCGTTGGTTCCATGCTCATGCCTTCGATGAGGAAGTTTTGCATGACCCCGCGGACCATAAAAAAGAGAAAAAAGACGAACAAGAGCATTTCGACAATTTCGCGTGCCACCCGTGACGGTGGGTAGTATGCCGAAGGTGATTGCACCGTCTGCAGTGTCGTGAGTTCGAGAAGTTGTCTATCTGCTTCGCGTTGTTCCCATGGATGCATACGCGCCATTCACTTCCTACGCGCCGAGACACCGTGTGGCACGGCGAATAAATCCACCTGCAGTGTAGCACACCGCAATCTGATAATCGTGGTAAAGCACTCTCAGAATGATGACAAACTGTGCTATAC
>CAIZHO010000289.1 GCA_903932805.1 uncultured Roseiflexaceae bacterium
GGTTGCCGCAATCTATGAGGATGGGTCCCCGCGCGCATTCGTAGAGGTAGCAGTTCACCATCCCCAAGCGGAGCATCGACAAACGTGGTGTAATCGGTTGGAACGTCATGATGCTCCTTATGCGGGATGCAATTGCTGCGCTGACACCTTTTGTGCGGACGCGCTGGTCGTCGTCACCCTAGCGGGTCGGTGGCTTGCGGTTCGGCGCTGAAGCGGGCGTACTCCCAGATGACAGCAGCGGGGGTCCCGCGGATACGGCGCACCACGTCGGTGCTTTTGCGGCGGAACTGATCTGCCCCATCGGCTGCGGCGCTGACGTCATCTGCATATATCCAGCCGCAGACCCCTGTGCTGCGGATATGCAACGGCGAACAGGTGATTCCTGGCACAGTCTGTGGCAGGAGCCGCCAACACTCTTTGATCATCCGCATATAGACGCTATCGGGTTTGTGGACAGGGAAGTCACCGCCAAAATCCAAACTGACACGCCAACACCCACGCTGCTGCATACGTACCCCTCATGCAAACAATTCCTGTACACAAAACCGTTTGCATGTGACAAAAAGGTACGCAGCTGGATTATTTCTTTGCTTTTTCTGACGAATTCTTGGTGCTGAACTGCAAGAACCACGTCAGTGCAGCAATCACCGCTGCGATGGGGAACCCCACCAACATCAAATCGCGTTTGCCATCCCAGCTAATCACCTGACTCAAAAAACTCACGCCCATCACCACAATGATGACGCTGGTGAGTTTGTTTTTGAGGTCATCAAGGTTGTTAATTTGCAGCCACTGCGGCAAATCCAACGTGTCGTCGATGAAGAGTTCGTACAACCCCAGCGCGGTGATGTAACAGACGGTCCCCAACAGAAAGATGTCGATGACTTCGATGACCGCAAAGGTCAGGTCTTTGGCCAGTTTTTCGTCATTGATGCGGTAGAAGGACTTGTACAGCACGTTGAGCAAATCATACAGCCCATAGCCGAACAACGCTATCATACCCAGTATCGAACCGATCACGGCAAGCAAGACCAGATAGCGGCTTTTGGCCAATATCAGCGAAATAAACGAACTCATGTTTAGCCTCTCTGTTTACGGGCAATCCGCGCGTGCAACTGAATATTAATGACCGGCCATTCTGTGTCAATAATAGAATAAAACGCCGAATCGCGCACTCGCCCGATGGGGGTGAGCAGATGGTTGCGGAGGGTGCCTTCGTAGACCGCCCCTAACGCCTCGAGTGAGCGCCGTGCGACGGTATTGGTTGCGTCGGTTTTGATCTGGACACGGATGCAGCCAAGGTCATCGAATGCATGCGACAACATCAACAGCTTGACCTCGGGATTGACCCCTTGACCTTGTGCCGACGGGTGGAGCCACGTGGCGAGCTCGAGGCCACGGTGTTCCGGGTGGAGTTCGATGAACCGGGTCACACCGACAATGGATGTGTCACTGGTGCGGCGCACGATGTACGGGACCTCGCTGCCGGCATCGCGGCGTCGGATGAGTTCGGCAATGTGCGCATCCATCCCGGCCGGCGTGTCACCAGGGGTGAAGCGCAGAAATGACCAGATGGATGGCTCGGCCCCCGCAGCAATTAGCCCCTCGCGATGTTGAAGGGGATCGAGTGCCTCGAGGGTAACGAGGGTGCCGTCGAAGCGGGGCCGCGTAATCCACGTTGAACGCATGGGGAACTCCAGTGCGGTGTGCGAACAGACGGCGGCATTTTGTGGACATAAGTACGAGCCCGCCGCGGAAGGTTTTACGGGTGGGTGTGTCAATGGGCCGGCGCAGTCGATCCGTCTGTGCATGCGCACGCTGGGTTAGTACCTTTTCCCATACCGACCAATCAACAACACCCTTGGGCCATCTGATCGGGGGTGTGCCCTTGATCGATGATATGTTGCTGGTACGGGCGCATCTGGATCCAAGGCGCGGGCTCGGGGTCGGGTCGACGCTGCATCGTGCGGCCATTGAGGATGGTGCGCTCGCACCGCAACAGACTCGTGCCGGTCCGACTGGCCATGGCGATGTCATAAAAATGGAACGTCCCGGTGAGTTGCCGCATGAGGGCGACATCGGCGTAAGCGCCAACCGACAGTGTGCCGACGTCGCGCAGGTTGAGAATCTGCGCGGGGCGCTGTGTGGCAGCGGCAACGACATCGTCGAGTGAGACACCAATGGCCATAAATTTGCTCATACAGGTGGGCATATCGAACATCGGGCCGTGCACGCTCAGTTGATGCATGTCGGTCGAAATGGCATCGGGGAGCACGCCGGCTGCCAGCATGCCCTCGGCGACGGCGAAATCGAACGACCCTGCACCATGGCCCACATCGAGGATGACTCCCCGTTTGGCGGCGGCAATGATGCTGGGGTGCGGGGTGCCGTCGCCTGCGGTGATGCGCATGGTGCCGCCGGTATAGCAGTGCGTCAAAATATCGCCTGCCTTGAGGTACGTCAAAACCTCATCGAGGGCTGGTGGTCCCGACCCAATGTGCACCATCAGCGGTAATCCGGTGCGGTCTGCGACCAAACGGGCAC
>CAIZHO010000290.1 GCA_903932805.1 uncultured Roseiflexaceae bacterium
CGATGTTTGTGAAGCCTGCCAATATGGGCAGCAGTGTCGGCATAAGCAAAGTAAAAACCCGCGCAGAATTGATTGCTGGCCTTACCCTTGCTGCATCGTTTGACCGCCGTATTGTGGTCGAACAAGGCGTCACAGCACGTGAAATCGAAGTTTCTGTGTTGGGGAACGAGGCACCGATCGCAAGCCTGCCGGGCGAGATAATTCCCGCCAATGAATGGTATGATTATGAGGCAAAGTACCTTAATACGGCGACCCAGGTGGTCATTCCTGCCACGCTCACAGACGCTCAATCGCAGAGCGTGCGCCGCATCGCACTCCAGGCGTTTCTCTCGGTTGATGGTGCAGGGTTGGCACGGGTAGATTTCTTGTACGACGAATCAGCCGACGTGTTTTATATCTCTGAAGTCAATACCATGCCTGGGTTTACACCATTTAGCATGTATGCCAAAATGTGGGACGCCAGCGGCATGTCGTACCCCGAGGTGCTCGATCGCCTGGTGGCGCTCGCACGCGAACGAGGAACACGCGCCCAAGGAGCATAGGTGAGTAGTCAACGGCCACGGACAAACCGACCGACTCCTCGTACACGCCGCCCCGAAGGGGTGCGGCCTGGCATGCGTATACAGTCGTTGACCTATCTGCGCACAGGTCGTCCGTTGAGCATCTTGCTCGTGCTACTGGTGCTCGGGTACATCTATTCGTTGTGGAACAATCCTGCATATGTTGTCACCTCCGTCACCGTGACCGGTGCGTCGACGCTGAGCAGCGATCGTGTTGCCGAACTCTCGGGTGCGGTGGGTGCGTCAATATGGTCTCTCGACGCGCAAACCATCCAAACCACAATTCTGGCAAGCCCCTATGTTGTGTCCGCCGATGTCGCGGTGCGCCTCCCCAACACTGTCTCGGTGTCGCTCAATGAACACCAAAGCGAGATTCGCTGGAAGAATGGACCAACATACCTCATTGTCGATCCGACCGGTGCGTTGCTCGGGATAGACCCAGCAGTGGTTATCACAGGCACACTCATCATCAATGACGACAGTGCCGTGTACCTGAGTCCGGGCGATACGGTTGATGCCCAAATTGTGACCCTCGCACGCGTGATTAGCCAACGCCTGCCCACCGAAGCAGGCCTCGACATTGCGCGCATCGGTTGGGACGAACGGCGCGGTATATCGGTTGTGTCCGCAACCGGTCAAACCATTCTCTTTGGCACGCTCGAACGTATCGACGAAAAACTCGCACTGCTCGCACAATTGAACGCAGAACGCACGACTTTTGCGTTCGCCGATTTGCGCTCTTTGACACCCTACTATCGCGACGAAATCCCGTTCACCGAGACAATCACGCAGACATTGGTTATCTCCGATGCCGTCGAACCAGCACCCTAGCACAAGAGGTAGCCTGTGAGTATGCGCACCATTGCCGGTATTGATATCGGCTCAACCAAAATAATCACCATGATTGCGCAGATGGATGGTGAACAAATCATCACCGTGCTCGGGTACGGCGTCTCACCGGCACGCGGCGTCGAACGCGGTATCATCGTCAATCTCGAAGAAGCAACGCGCTCCATCAAGGCCAGCATTACGCAGGCCGAACAAATGGGTGGGTATCGCGTCGGCTCTGCGTATGTGTCGATGACCGGTAAGCACATCCAAAGCTTTACCCGCACGGGACCGGTTGCAATCTCGCGTGAGTACGATGGTTACGTGCGCCACGAAGATATCTTGCGTGCGGTCGAAATAGCACAGGCCGAGCCGCTCCCTGCAAACGTCGAACTGCTCCATGTGATGCCGTTCCGGTATACCCTCGATACCCAAGAAGTCCAAGATCCCATCGGGATGCGTGGGTATCGCCTCGAGGTCGATGTCCACATCGTCGTCTGCGATGTCGGTGCCATACAAAACATCATTAAAGTCGTCCAGAATTGCAACGTCGAAATCGACGATGTTATCCTCCAGCAGCTCGCCAGTGCAGAAGCAGTGTTGACGGACGACGATCGCCAAAACGGCGTGGTCTTGGTCGACATCGGGAGCGACACCACTGGCGTAGCATTTGTGGCCCAAGGTGCAACGTGGCACACCCATGTCATCCCTGTCGGTGGGCACACAATCACCAACGACCTCATCATGATGTTCCAGCTCAACCCTGCAGTCGCCGAGCAGACCAAACAACACATCGGCGAGGCGGTTGCAGATCCGCACCGCCATCGCGATGTCATCGAACTCGAAGGTCAACGTCCGGGCGAACCGGTATCAATCAGTCGATTACATTTCAACGAAGCAATCCAAGCACGCTGTGACGAGCTCATCGACTTCATCATCTATGAGGTATCACAGAGCTCATATATGGGCGCATATAACGCAGGTGTTGTATTGACCGGGGGTGGGGCACAGCTCCGCAACATCGATATTCTCTTCTACGAGCGCTTTAATGCACCGATTCGCATCGGGGTCGCCGAGGATGTCTATGGCCGTATCGATGGTCTCAATACGCCTGCCTACACAACGGTCCTCGGGCTAATCCGTTGGGGGTACCGACATGGCCAGAGCGGCAAACACAGCCGCGACGAAGATAGTCGTTGGGTCGATGTCTATGAGCGCTTCAAAATGTGGTTACGTGAGTTCTTGCCGTAGCAGTATCGTTCATTGCTATGCCCAACGCACGAGTCGCAGCGCGGCTCGTGCGTTTTTGCGTCTTCCCACCCTGCGTACTGTTGTAGTATAATGTTAGAACATTACAAAATGATTTCAATCTCGTGCTGCAGCGCGTGTCCTGTGTGCAGTCATATTCGATGGAGGGGATATGTTCGGTCACCAACAAGAGATCAATGAACGCGTGGCGGTCATCAAGGTCGTCGGTGTCGGGGGTGGTGGATCGAACGCGGTCGACCGCATGGTCGCCGATGGTGTCCAAAACGTCGAGTTCATCACCGTCAATACCGATGCGCAAGCGCTTGTCAACTCGAAGGCCGATCAACGCATTCGTATCGGCGACAAATTGACCAAAGGCCTCGGGGCCGGCGGTGACCCCTCCATCGGCGAAAAAGCCGCCGAAGAATCACGCATCGAACTCACCGAAGCCCTGCACGGCGCCAACATGGTCTTTATCACCGCCGGTATGGGCGGCGGTACCGGCACCGGCGCTGCTCCAATTGTGGCGAGCATCGCCCAAGAGCTGGGCATTTTGACCGTCGGAGTTGTCACCAAGCCGTTCGGCTTTGAGGGCAAACATCGCCGCAAACACGCCGAAGAAGGCATCGAACGACTCCGACCCCATGTCGATACCCTCGTCATCGTCCCCAACGATCGTCTGCTCCACGCAGGCAACAAAAACGCCACCATGATGCAAGCCTTCCAAATGGCCGATGGTGTGCTCCGTCAGGGTATACAAGGCATTGCCGACATGATCAACCTGCCCGGGCTGATCAATGTCGACTTTGCCGATGTCCGCTCGGTAATGCAACGTTCCGGTACGGCTTTGATGTCGATCGGCATCGGCAGCGGCGACAATCGTATGATCGACGCCGTCCGCGAGGCAGTCGAGTCCCCGCTCCTCGAAGTAACCATCACCGGCGCGCGGAGTGTCTTGCTCAACGTCACCGGCGGCGAAGACGTCAGCCTCTACGAGGTCCAAGAAGCCGCATCGGTTATCGAGGCGGCGGTTGCCCACAATGCCAACATCATCTGGGGCCTCCTCATCGATCCCAACTTCCCACGTGGTCAGGTCAAGGTGACGCTCATCGCAACCGGGTTCGATAACGACCGCCGGCCGGATCCCGTCGTCGAACAGCGTGCTCCGCTGCCGACACGGACCCCTCCGCCAGTCTCGCGGCCGACGCCACCAGCTATTTCGACGCCGCTCCAGACGCCACCAGCGCGCGATCAACGGACTCCATCGCAACCACTCCGCAATTTCCCCACCCAGGCCGATGTCGACATTCCGGTCTTTGTGCGCCGCAACAAAGACCGCTAGTGCCCGCTGATGCGTGTGTTTGTCTGACCGGCAGCGTCGAAAGGATTTCTCGATGACTCATTCACAGCCCCGCGGCGTCCGTGCCGTCATTCGTGTCGTCGGTGTCGGCGGCGGTGGTTCCAATGCAATCGACCGAATGATCGAAGACGGCGTTCGTGACGTCGAGTTCGTCGCCATCAATACCGACGCCCAGGTCTTGCGCACATCCAAAGCACACTACAAGATCTGCATCGGTGAACGCCTGACCCGCGGTATGGGTGCGGGTGGTGATCCTGGCGTCGGTGAACGCGCTGCCGAAGAGACCAACGACGAGCTCTACGAAATCCTCAAGGGCTCGAACCTTGTCTTTATTACGGCCGGGATGGGCGGTGGTACCGGTACAGGCGCTGCCCCCATTGTCGCCAGCATCGCCCAAGACCTCGGTATTCTGACGGTCGCTGTGGTGACCAAGCCCTTCAAGTTCGAAGGCTCCAAACGCCTCAATCAGGCCGAAGCAGGCATCGAACAACTCCGCAAATATGTCGACGCCCTCGTCGTTGTCCCCAATGATCGCCTCGTCGAGGCGTATGCCAAGCGCGGCGTTTCCATGATCCAGGGCTTTCAAATCGCCGATAGTGTGCTGCGTCAAGGCATCCAAGGCGTTTCAGACCTCATCACCAAACCAGGCGTCGTCAATGTGGACTTTGCAGATGTCCAGACCGTGCTCAAAAATTCGGGCGAAGCGCTGATGGCAATCGGCGTAGGCTCGGGTGAAAATCGCATCCAACAGGCAATCGAATCGGCTATGGCTTCACCGCTCCTCGATGTCGAAATCCGTGGTGCCAAGCGTGTGCTCCTCAATATTTCGTCCGGCGAAGATATCCGCATGACCGAGGTCGCTGAAGCAGCAACCATCATCGAAGGCATCGTGGCCGACGATGCCCAAATCATCTGGGGCTCAGTCATTGACCCGAATTTTCCGGCCAATCAGGTCAAAATCACCTTGCTTGCATCGGGCATCTCGACACTCAAGCCCAAGGTGCAAATGCCCGAGCGCACGCCGCAGCACGTCGCCCCGGCACATCCGCCGACGCCCTCGCAGATCCCACCTGCCATGCGCAGTACTCCTGCAACACCTGCGCCGGCGCCGGTGCAGCAACCCCCCGCTGCCGCACCCACCATCGACCGTAACTCCCCGTTGGGTGGTCGTGCTGCAAACAGTGGCGAGCCTGCCCCGCGGCGGCCCTATATCCCCCCCGCCGAACAACAACCGCCGGTCTTCCCGACACGGCCGGTCGCACCGCGTCAAACGCCCCTCGATGGCGGGTTACGCCAGCCTTCAGCGAGTCCACGCCCCTACGACGACGATCCGGACATCTCGTTGCCACCGGCTATTCGCCAGCGGCGCACCGACGAAAACTAACTCGATCACGCCACCGTTGCCTGCCAACGGTGGCGTTTTTCTCTCTCTGCTGGACAATTACCGGTATAATCCACACGTCCCCTTCTCACATAAAAGGAACCGACATGACGACGATGCTTGTCACCAATGGCCCCATTTATACCCTTGATCCCGCCAAACCACTCGTCGAAGCATTGGGTATTCGCGATGGTATCGTCTGTGCTGTAGGCTCACGCGCCGACGTCATTGCCATCCTCGGTACCCCCGACACGACGCTCGATTTACAGGGCAAAGCAGCCATCCCGGGGTTGACCGATGCGCACGTGCACATCATCGCCACCGGCATGACCCTGCGCCAGGTACGTCTGTACGGGTACACCGACTTCGCCGAGGTGTGCAAGACCATCGGGGCTGCCGATGACCGCCTGCCCGACGGCGTTTGGCTCCAAGGCGGCGGTTGGGATCATACCCTGTGGGGCGGCTACTGGCCCACCGCCGATGACCTCGAAAAGCTCTGCCCCGGTCGGCCAGCGCTGCTCAGTCGCAAAGACGGCCACTCTGCCTGGGTCAACCATACCGCCATGAAAATAGCCGGCATCGATCGCCATACTGCCGACCCCGAGGGCGGCCACATCGATCGTGACGCCAACGGCAATCCCACCGGCATTTTCAAAGAGACCGCCATCAACCTCGTGCGTCAGCATATCCCTGACACCACCGACGAAGACCGCCGCGCAGCCGTGACCGATGCCTTCGCCGAAGGCTACACCTACGGTATGGTGGGGATGCATAGCCTCACGGGTACGCGCCGCGATGGCTTCAACGACCTGCGCAACTTCCAGTACATGCGCGAGCAAGGCAAACTCCCGGGCCGTGTCCTGGTACAAATGGACCCCGACGGCTTCGAACACATGCTGGGGCTCGGCCTGCGGAGCGGCCTCGGTGATGATTGGTTGCGGATCGGCGCATTCAAGTTCTTTGCCGATGGTACCCTCGGGA
>CAIZHO010000291.1 GCA_903932805.1 uncultured Roseiflexaceae bacterium
GTCAGCTGATGGTGCAAGGCGGGCATGTGGTTTTGGCGTGCCGACGTGTCGCAGCAGGCACAGAAGCTGCTCAAGGATTACGCGGTCTCAAAGGGACCTGTGAAGTGCTCCCACTCGATCTCGCCGATTTGCAGTCGGTGCGGGATTTTGTACGTTTGTTCAGAGAAAAACACACCAGACTTGATGGATTGGTTTGTAACGCAGGTATACTCAATGCACGCGCACAAGCAGTCTACACAAAGGACAATCTCGAAATCACGTGGGCAGTGAGTTATTATGGTCATTTTTTGTTGACCGAATTGTTGCTCGACATGCTCGTGCAGAGTGCGCCATCACGCTGGGTTATTCTGTCTTCGGTCGGGCATGCAGGTAGTCCAAAGAACCGTCCAAGGGTTCATCTCGACGATTTGCAGTATACGAAACGCGCGTATAGTAGTCTCGGGGCATATACAGAAGCGAAGGTCGCGACGAATTTATACGCAATGGAGCTTGCAGAACGGTTGAAAGGTACGGGGGTGGTTGCGTACGCTGTACACCCCGGCTGGGCGCGATCAAACTTCGCTTCTGACGCACGTTTCCCCATAAATCTCTTGCTCAACATCTTCAATCCCATCGGCACACTGCTGAACTTGTCCGATACCAACGTCGAATCTGCACAAACCTCGTTACATTGCTTGTTGTCTGATGATGCACTCAAACACTCAGGTGCGTATTTTAGTCAATGGAGCCTCTTGTACCAGGACCCGGGGACCCGTGAAGGCGGCTGGCCGATGGAAAGTCCCAACCCACATGCACGTGACATGCATGTCGCAAAACAGTTGGTCGCCAAAAGCTATCCATTGGTCGGATTGAAACCGCTGTAATGTGCATTAGGTTCGATGGTTGTGGGTACATTCTGCGCATCTGCAACGGAGTGTTGCAGATGCGTACACCGTAATCGGTGGCATGAGGGTACGTTTTGGGCAGAGCGTGCGAAAGAGAGCGTTCCATGAAGCGCTATGTGCTCGATTTGAATTGGCAGGCGTTTGCATCCGATATGCGGTTATCTCTGCAAGATATTCTGAAATATGCACAACTGCCCGGGGATTTCTTCACACGTACACCGTTGACAGTGACCGGTGATGAATATTTTGCGCTCTGGCATGGTATCGCATACGCAATGAAAGACACCCCGTCTTTTCCGCTCGTCATCGGTACATCCATCACTCCTGAAACATTCAACCCGCTGATCTTTGCTGCACTGTATAGCCGAAATATGAACGCTGCGCTCACGGTCATGGCGAAGTACAAACCGTTGGTTGGGCCGATACAGCTCCGTATACAGCAACCTGATGCTGAGGGAAACGTGCAGGTGATGTGTGTCGCTGAACCTGGGCACACGCCGTTGCCTGGCACATTCGTTGCTGCTGAGCTCATCATGTGGCTTCAGATTGCACGACTCGCAACGCGTGAACACATTATCCCGTTACAGGTACACATGGCAGAACTATTGCCTGATAAGACGACGTATGACAAATATTTCGGCATTCGCGTGACGTACGGCACACAGAATGGTATGACGTTTTCGGCGGAAGACGTGAGAAAACCATTTTTGACGGCGAGCACGCAAATGATGGCGATTTTCGAACCTATCCTCAAGAAGCGATTACATGAAGTGGCTCATGATTCGCACATCCGAGATCGAGTACGCATGTGCTTGGTCGAGATCATTGCGAGTGGTGATTGTTCGATCGGCGAAGTGGCCAATCGATTCGGCATGAGCACGCGCACCCTCCAACGCAAACTCAAACAGGAAACGACGAGTTTTCAACAAGAATTAGATACCCTGCGCGTTGAACTTGCACAGTATTATCTGACAAATACCGATTATACGAGTCATCAAATAGCGTTTTTATTGGGGTACGAAGAACCGGCTTCGTTTTTTCGAGCGTTCCGTACGTGGACGGGACAAACCCCAGAACAAGGACGCGTGAGAAATAATAAAACCATTACGGCATTTACGATCTAACGCTGTGACGATGCGGCAAATCGTGTTTCATCGACTACCATTCCAAGTTCCACCGTAACGACGTCACAAGAATCATCTGCAGCCCGTGCAGTGCAAAAACGAGAATAGAACGAATTTGGGTACTCACCAGAGCAGAGATGAACGAAACCTTTGTGCGATGGAGCGTTCAGACGCAATGCGGCGGGGTGCGCTGAACTGACTGCAGATCGCCGCGCGACGTGCAAACGGTCCTGTGCGCTCGCTGAGTGCGCACCGACGCGTACGCAGACAGCCATGGTAAACGCGCTACAATACTGTTCGTTCAAAAGGAGCGATCAGTGCCCATTATTCACGTCGAACACCTACGCAAGTACTATGATGTCCCCATCCGGGATGCAGGGTTTGTGCAAGCGGTCAAGAGTCTCGTCAATCGGCAGTACAACACGGTCAAAGCAGTCGACGGGGTCAGCTTCGACATCGAGCCAGGCGAGGTAATTGGCTTCCTCGGGCCCAACGGAGCCGGCAAGACCACCACCCTCAAAATGCTTTCGGGGTTGTTGCACCCTACCAGTGGGAGCTGTACCGTGCTGGGGTACACCCCATTTGAACGCGATTACGCCTACCTGCGCCAGATGACGTTGGTCATGGGGCAGCGCAACAACCTGCTCTGGGACCTGCCGGCCGGCGATACCTTTGAGCTGGCGCGTACCATCTATGGCGTCGCCGACAGCGACTA
>CAIZHO010000292.1 GCA_903932805.1 uncultured Roseiflexaceae bacterium
CCAACGCAATCAGAACGTGACGCACGATTATTAATAGCGGACTTTCGTGGGGCGGTATTGAGTCTGTGGCCTACTCCCGCGCATACGGCAGTCATTTGGCTACTGGCATGTGTTCCACTGTTATGGCTCATTGCGGTGGCCGCCTACACGCCCACACGGGCTCACGTGTTGCTGTGTGGAATCATCGTGTATCTCCCTTGGGTAGAGTCATTGTGGATGCACACGTCTGCGACGTACGAACCACTCGTCACTGTTGTGGTGACGAGTGCACTGGTGCTCAGTCGTCTAATTGCAGTGCGACTTGGTATTGTCGAAAAGACGAAATCGACACCACTATGGATATACGTGATCTTGTCAAGTATTTTTGCAGATACACGAGTCCTGCCAGCATCGCAGTGGATGATCGGAGTCGAGTTTGCTCGATTCCCAACCTGGAGTGAATTTCTTTCGTACCTTCTTGTGCAGCGCGCTGCCTTCCCCATTCCATTACTCACGGTCGAGTATGCCCTTTCTCGAGTACCCACCTGGTGGCTATACGATGTGGGATATAGTGTTGTGCTCATGCGTTGGGCAGCGGTCGCGAGTCTTTTGGCTGCGCTATCGGGGATACGCATTCGCAGGTCGTTTGGTGATCTTGCAAAACATCTGATGCTGATTCTGATTGCGTTGGGGATTTCTTTTATCTACCGGTATGATGATCGAAATTACTGGATGGCCTATGACGCTTGCATCGGATTGGCACTCGTCGTTGTCTTTCGTCTATTTCGATCGCCACTCGACCGACCACGACTTTGGCTTAGTCTGGCGTGTGCAATTGTCGTCGCAGATTCTCTGCGACCGTACATGCAACTCTTTGTACCCGCCTTGGTAGGGGTTGCCGCAATCAGAATATGGCGACTTGCAGGGATGCGGGGCATCATTCTGTTCTGCATACCGTTGACCTATACACTCGTGTGGCACAGTTATCATGTGGTGGTATTAGAGCAATGGTCGTGGAGCAACTACGCTGGCTTCAATATCGCACGAGCGTGGTTGCCTGATGCATACGCAGCCGCAGTTCGTGGCCTACCTCCGGACATGCAAAACCCGCTCTGGGGTGAACGAAGTAGCGCCCTCACTGGTGAGGTTTTTCAGTGGATACGCACAAACCCCGCACGGGCGTTCGAACGCGCATTGAAGCTGTTGTGGCAGATGCTCCAAATTCCCGTGACGTTTTATCGATTTACTGATGCGGGAGAAACGTATGAAGTAACACGACTCCTGCCGTGGTATATCATGCCGTTCAGAATTGCCGTCTTCTTGCTCCTTGGGATGCAATTCCTGACGTTCGCGATACTCGTTAGACACTTCCGAAAAGAAAATTATACGTTCCTCGTCGAACGTGTCATTTGGATTACAATTTTTTGCGTGACTGCCGTCAGCGAAACAGGGGAACAAGCGCGATTTTTGGCATCATTTGTTCCCGTCATGCTGTTAGGCCTTACCGATGTATCGAAAATTATTGATTGGAATGGGCTTCGGAGACTCTTCAACCGCTTTACGACGGCAGCAAGGCAACTCCCGCATTCGTTAGAATAACATCACAAAGTGCTCATATTTGCCATATCGAAACCTGAGTATGTGTTGATATTATGACATCTTTCGTATACTATAGTCATACATACGACACACCCTCGTAGGTCAAGGATGACACTATGACCACTCAATATGAAATCATTGCATTACATGGACTGCCGATTTTAATTACCGTATTTGCGCTTTGGCAGATCAGCGGTCTTGCGGGTCGACGTAGTCCACGGCGCGAAGGTCTTGCAAATGCTGGGATGATTGGCATTGTTATTGGCTTAATGGCGAAAACATATCTGCAAATCCAGTTCAGCAATGCGCTTGGCCTCGACGTACCATCACCCTATGCGACATACCCTATTTTGGCAGCAGGCTACATATTACTGATGTTTGGATTTGTCGGCTGGGACCGCATGCTCTTGTCACGACCCGGTTGGAGCATGCCTATCATCCTGATTATTGTGGTCGAAGCTACAACATTCGTGAGTGCACGATTGGGTATGGTCCAGTGGTGGTTGATCCCGTTTACAGTGGTCATCGGCAGCATGATGCTGATTGATTTGTTGTTCTTGGGCTTTGCACTCCGCCAGCGATTGACCATCGCGGTACCGTTCTTGCTCTTGCATATTGCATCGGTCATTGTCACGACAGCAATCGAGCTGAAAGCCCCTACCAATGCAGGCTTGTTGAATGGAATTTTGCTCAGTACGATTACGAGTGCTGTCCTTTTTGTGATATCGACTCGTCTGATCACACGGCACACTGGCCGTGGACGGATGTTGGTGGTATAGCAGCGCTGTGCGTCATTGATGTGACGCATCGGTGTTTCCAACAACTGTGGAGGGTACTTCCCATCGCATACGTCGATTAAGGACTCACTGCAATAAACTCTGCACCACAACAAACAGTCCTATGGAAGTCAATAGGCGAATGCGCGGCCTGTTGCGACTGTGCCTTCGGCATCGCTAAAGTTCGATTTGACAACACACCACTCCATCGGGTATATTTCTGTTCGTGAGTGATGCGCAACCAGGCATTACGAGCCGGAGTGGCGGAATGGCAGACGCGATGGTCTCAAAAACCATTGAGGGCAACTTCATGTGGGTTCGACTCCCACCTCCGGCACCAATCATCACGGGGCGTGGCTCAGCCTGGTAGAGCGCAGCGTTCGGGACGCTGAGGTCGGAGGTTCGAATCCTCTCGCCCCGACCACCGACAGACACCGGTTCCTTGCGGGAGCCGGTTTTTTGTGCATTGAAGGCATATGAACACACCACGATTTTCGCCACTCTGGCTGGGAGCTGCGTTGCTCGGGCACACCGCTTGGGGCATTTATCCCGTGCTCGCACGCTACCTTCAAATTGAGGCAAACATTCCGGGACTGACCTTGTTGACCATTGCGAATGGGTTTGCAATGCTCGTCATGTTTGTGGTGGTAGCAGTCCGTGGCGAGTTCCGCCAACTGACGATCCGCGCAGGGTGGCTGGTGGCGCTGTTTGCCATGTTGCGGGCGGTCACCAACGTTCTTGCTGCGCGCTACGCCCCAGCCGCACAGGTGACCCTGATTGGGTTATTGACTCCGCTCTTGGTCGTGATCATGGGCCGGTTGTGGTTTCATGATCCTGCGCCGCCCAAGACCGGCATTGTCTTGACGCTTTCGTTGTTGGGCGCAGTCGTTATGCTCAGTGGCGATATTCAGGACCCGACTTTTTGGCAGATGGGCGGGGATAGTAGCTGGGTGGG
>CAIZHO010000293.1 GCA_903932805.1 uncultured Roseiflexaceae bacterium
AGTTCTTGTTCGGCTTCGACCAAGTCAAACGGTGAACGAACGACTTCGGCCGTGCTTGCAACCAAGAAGATGATAAAGCCCAAGAACTGCGGAACGATGTTCCACATGGTTCCTTGGCTGATCACGATTTCTTCGGTACGGAACGTGCTGTTCTGCATCACCACCGCGAGAATAGCCAATCCCAAGGCGAGTTCATACGAAATAACCTGGGCTGAAGCGCGCACGCCACCGATCATCGAGTACTTGTTGTTTGATGCCCAACCAGCCACTGCAATGCCGTAGACGCCGATGGATGTGACTGCCAGCAGGTAGAGCACACCAACGTCCATAGGAGCGTAATGGAGCCAGTTCCCACCGAGGCCATCGGGCCATGTTCCTAATGGAATGGCGACCCAGATAATCAGAGCGGGGACAACCGCAAAGCCGGGGGCCATGATATAGACCCATTTGTCTGCCATGGCGGGCACGACGTCCTCTTTGAGGAACAATTTGACCGCGTCAGCGGCAGGCTGCAACCACCCACCAAACAGCTTTTTGCCGCCGGGGAGCGGGATGTAGCCGGCCCGGTTGGGTCCGACGCGATGTTGAAATTTGGCCAGCAAGCGGCGCTCGAACAGCGTGAAGTACGCGAACAATGTCGCCGCAGCCAGTGCAAGTACGAGACACCGTACCAGCAGGATGAGTATGTCAAACCAGGTCATCGAATCCTCCTCAGCGTCCTGCTATTCGGCACGCCGTATGGCGACGCGGGTGTATGCACCAAGTGCGAGATGAAGCGGTGCGCCTGCGACATCGGGCATCAAGACATGACCAGCTGCGACATGTTTGTCGATTTGGGCTGGCACGGTGCTTGACCCGACGGGGGTTGCGATGGTTACCATATCGCCCGCGTTGATGTTCCAACGGGCTGCATCAGATGGTGAAATCAGTACATGCGCGGGAACTTGACGGGTCGAAAGCTTCGAATCCGTGCTCCAATTGCCGCCATTGTAGGCTCGTACTGGGGTTTGCAGGAGCAAGCCAAACTCACCCTTTGGTTCGAATGCGACAGGTGCAACAAATGCCATCGGCAGCGGCGCGGTAGGTTCGTCTGCCAGGGAAGCGATTTGTACCCCATTGCCTTCGGTGTTGGTGTAAGACGTGCCGTCGTAGTAGACGGATTCGTTTGCTTGGCGACCCCACGAATTGATGCTGAGATCGAGACTCGTGTACGTAACCCCGCCAAACCGTGGAATGCGCTGGGCGACTTCCTCGGTGACGTCACTGGTGACGGCATACTCCCAATCACCGAGCACTGCGGTAGCGTTTTTGGACGCTGGCACTGCAACGGTAGAGCGTTCGGCCAGGTAGGCGCAGATTTGCCAGGTGGGGTGCATCGCTGCAGGAGCAGCCATGGCAATTCTGAAGCGTTGCACTCGACGTTCGGCGTTGGTGAGTGTACCATCTGTTTCGGAGATGGCCATTTGTGGGAGGACCACATCTGCCAGTTCTGCAGTTTCATTCATGAACATCGTCTGCACTGCCAAGAAGCCATGCTTCGCAATCGTTGCCAAGCCTTCGGCCGCAGCAGGATTGTTGTTGGCTGGGTCGAGGCCTACAACCAGGAGACCGCGGAGTGTCCCTGCTTCGGCACGTGCCCAGAATTCATTGGCAGCAGCGCCGTCTTTGCCCGGTCGGACGCCCAGGGCAAGTGCACCATTGGTGTTGGCACCAGCGGTCAACGCGATGAGGCCATTGTTTGCTTTGCCACACTTGCCAGTGGCAATTGCAGCATTCGCAAGCGTTTGCGTCACGCTGGCGCCAATGTGTTGTGCGGTTCGACCATACACAATAATGGCGTTGGTGGCAGTCATGTACGCATCGACCACCTTCTGGAGCTGGGCGCGCGACACACCTGCGGTTTCGAGCAGTGTATCAATGGACAGCTTGTTGAGTTGATTGCGCACATCGTCCAAGTTGCGCACGCGGCGGTCGAAACCGTTGGCTGCTTGCGCTTCGAGCACTAGTTTGAGGAAGGCAGTTGCATAAGCCGATTCGCTGCCGGGGGCGATACGTGTGTCGGAGGATGCGCCGTTGCCGAGCTTGGTGGCGAACGTGTTCACGACGTGGACAGCACCACCACGGTTTTGGATGCCGCGCAACCGGAGGACATAGAGCGGGGCTTCTTCTTCGACATCGGCTGCAAGCACGATGACCGTCGTACCCTTGCCGAGCGTGAGCAGGCTGGTACCTTTGCCCACACCAGCGGTGAGCGGTGCGTCATCGAGGGCTACATCCGTGTTCGCACCGGGTCGATGATCGAGTGACGTCGACTGGTATGTTTCGGTGATGAGTTTGCGGAACGCATAGAGGTCTTCGTTCGATGCAGAATCGCTCATCATGCCGGCTACCTGACCGGTACCTTTGGCGGCAATCTGCGAAAGGTTGCTGGCGATGCGGGTCAGTGCTTCGTCCCACGAGGCGGGAACGAGTTTGCCATGCTGTCGGACCAGTGGGGTCGTGACCCGGTTGACACTTTCGACAAAGCGCATACCCATGCGTCCTTTGTCACACAGCCAGATTTCGTTGACGTCGTCGTTTTCGCGCGGCATGACGCGCATCAGTTTGTTGTGACGCGCATCGAGGCTGAGGTTACAACCGACCGAACAATGGGTGCAGATGCTTGGGGTGCTACGGACTTCCCACACACGTGAACGGAATCGGAAGTCAGCATTAGTGAGTGCCCCGACCGGACAGATGTCTGTGGTGTTGCCAGAGAACTTCGAGTCGAAGCCGGGTTCCGACTTCGAAATGATTTCCCATGACCGGCCACGATTATCAAAGCCGAGAACCGAATCACCGGCGATGTCATCTTGGAAGCGGACGCAGCGTGAACAGAGGATACAGCGTTCGCGGTCGAGATAAATGACGTCGCTGAGTTTAATTGGCTTCTCGAAGTGGACTTTGTCGCTGTAGTCGAAGCGGCTGACTTCGGGACCCCATTGCATGGTCAAGTTCTGCAATGGGCACTCACCACCCTTGTCGCAGACTGGGCAATCAAGTGGATGTGATGTCAACAAAAACTCTAGCACGCCGCGTTGGGCGAACTTGACTTTTTCGGTGGTTGTTTTGACCACCATGCCTTCGCTCACCGGAGTGACACAGGCAGGTTGCAGTTTGTTCATCATCAGGGCGAGCTGAGGAAGGCCATCTGGTCCCAACATGACCTGCCGTGTTGCTGGATCAATGCGTGGGGTGTACACCTCGATCAAACACATCCGACACATGCCGACAGGTTTGAGTTTGGGGTGATAACAAAAGACCGGTATGGCGACTTCGACCGTTCGAGCAGCATCGACGAGATTGGTCCCCGCGGGTACCGAGACCGCATGTCCGTCAATGATGAGGTTAACGTCTGGCATTAGATTACTACTCCCGGCTACCTATGCGGTGGCGCTAGTGTGCTAACGTGAGGGGAATGGCATGACGTGCGGGTGACTTGGCAAGTGCTGCTTCGAACTCTTCGGGGAAGAGGCGCAAGGCAGTCCGAATGGGCACCACGGCACTCTCGCCAAGCAAACAGAAGCAGTTACCCGCCATCTGATTATAGACATCGTGCAATTTATTGATGTCGTTTTTGACTGCGCCACCATGGGTGAACTTATGCAGTGTTTTGACCAAATAGTGTGTTCCTTCGCGACACGGTGTGCACTTGCCACACGATTCGTGTTTGAAGAATTCGTCCATTTTGTAGGCCAATTCGACTGCAGAAACGGATTCGTCCAGGATGATAATGCCACCAGAACCGAGCATGGTACCTGCTGCTGCGAGGGATTCGTAATCCATCGAAACATCGAGGTTTGCTTCGGTCAACCAGGCAGCTGATGCACCACCGGGAACGATGATTTTGACTTTTTTGTCGTCTCGCATGCCGCCGGCATAGTCATAAATGAGCTCGCGCATGGTGACACCAAACGGCGCTTCGTAATTGCCAGGCTTTTTGACATGCCCTGACAAGCAGAAAACCTTTGTCCCTGGGCTCTTTTCGGTGCCGTTTTTGCGGTACCATTCGATCCCTTTGAGGACAATGCGTGGCACATTGGTCAATGTTTCGACGTTGTTGACGATGGTCGGCTTGCCGTACAGGCCTGCCACAGCAGGGAACGGTGGTTTGAGGCGGGGCTGTCCGATTTTGCCTTCGAGGGATTCGAGCAATGCGGTCTCTTCACCACAGATGTACGCACCAGCCCCGCGGTGTACGACGATTTCGATGGTGACGTCGCTTCCAAAGACATTTTTGCCGAGGAAGCCGCGTGCGGTTGCGTCTGCAATTGCTTTCTCGAGCCGAAGTGCTCCGGCAGCGAATTCGCCACGGATATAAATGAAGGCTTTTTGGCACTCAATCGCATATGCGGCGAGTGCGACGCCTTCGATGAGTTGATGCGGATTGCGATCGATGATCTGGTGGTTGTTGAATGTACCTGGTTCGGACTCGTCTGCATTGCAGCAGAGGTAGCGGGGGTAGACATCCTTGGGCAAAAAGCCCCATTTGACTCCAGCGGGGAACCCAGCTCCGCCGCGCCCACGCAACCCAGCGTCTTTGACGACGTTGATGATGTCTTGGGGCGTCTTTTCTTTGACGGCATTGCGGAGGGCTTCGTACCCCTCGTGCTGAATGTAGACATCAAGATCTGCGATGTTCGGTACATCCAAATCTCGGAGCACGACATGTTCTGTAATTGGAGGCATAGATAACCTACTTGCTTTCCAAATCGCCGGTATAGCGTACGTGCCATTGAACGCGCACCATACTAGCATTAGGGCGAATCTGTGTCAAACTGCACAAAGTATCTGCACGGTGGTGCGTCTGGGTGGTCATGGACTAGACTTCTGCAAGCGCGGCAACCACCGCTGCTTCGGCTGCCTGTGGACTGGCTTGACCACGTGACTGGCGCATAATCTGGCCGACCAAGAACTTGATAGCAGCATCTTTGCCTGCTTTGAAGTCAGCAACTGCTTTGGGATTGGCTGCGACGGCATCACGTGCCATGGTGAGCAATGCGTCGCTGTCGCCGATGACTGCCATGCCGCGGGCGGCGACAATCGCCTCTGGTGCCGTGCCCTCGCGAAAGCAAATTTCGAATACTTCCTTGGCTGATGCACGGGTAATGGTGCCTTTGTTGAGCAGTCCAATGAGCTCAGCAATGTGGGCAGGGGTCATTCGTTCGGACGCAGCTGCCAGTGATTCGCCTTGGTCATTGAGCAGACGAAAAAACTCACCCAGGATCCACACCGACGCATCGCGGGCTGTGCCGTTGTGTTTGAGGGTGGCTGCAACGGTTGTCTCATAGAAATCTGCGACCGCAGTGTTGGCCGTCAACAAATCGGCATCTGCTGGACTCACTGCGTACTCGGTGATGAAGCGTTGGCGCCGAGCGCTCGGCAGTTCAGGTAGGCGTGTGGTAATTTCGGCGACCAGTGTGCGATCCATCTGGAATGGTGGGATGTCCGGGTCGGGGAAGTAGCGATAATCGTGTGCAAATTCTTTGGAGCGTTGCTCGACCGTTTTACCGGTGGCATCGTTCCAGCCACGCGTCGACTGCTTGATGGTGCCACCGTCGGTGAGGACTTGGATTTGCCGCTCTATTTCGAAGTTGATTGCTCGTTCGACATTTTTGAACGAGTTGACATTCTTGATTTCGACTTTCGAGCCGAATTCTTTCTGCCCTTCTGGTCGTACCGAAACGTTCGCATCGCAACGCAATGCGCCTTCTTCGAGGTTGCCACTATTGACGCCGATCCAACTGAGCAGTTGGTGCAGCGATTGGAAGTACAGGCGGGCTTCTTCGGCGGATTGAATCTCGGGCTCAGAGACGATTTCCATCAATGGCACACCAGCCCGGTTGTAGTCAATCAGTGACGTGCCATCCGGCATGTGATTGAGCTTGCCGGTATCTTCTTCGATGTGGATGCGGGTCAGATTGATGCGGCGATCGACACCATTCACGACAATGTCGACGTGACCGCCGACGCACAAGGGATCTTCGTACTGACTCCGCTGATAAGACGAAGGCAAATCGGG
>CAIZHO010000294.1 GCA_903932805.1 uncultured Roseiflexaceae bacterium
GCGGGCTATCGAGTTCCTCTGCCAGATCACTCAAGATATTCGCCCGGTTCATCAGTTCTTGTGCATAGCGCATCGGATCGCGCTCGTTGTCGAGGTGCAACAGCACCGTCCCGCTGGCGTCGCGTGCTCGCTGCAACCAGAGACGACGATCGACACCTTCGCATTCGGCAAAAGATCGGTAGAGCGATGCCAGTGTGCTGTGCAGACCGATGAAGTGTTGTGTCGTCAATTCGGTCGGCAAGTACGTCAAGGCTGTGGTGCAACTTTCGATAGCACGGTAGAGATATTCGGTCCCAGCGGGGAACGCGTCGCGCGCCTGCTCGTGCAATGCATTGGCTTTGTTTTGGCAGATCGATGCATGCAACCCCGAACCCATTTGGGGGTCGGCCAGCGCCTGATCGCAACTCCGCACGGCATCGGCCACGCACGCCTGCCGATCAGCACCAGGCAGCGCTGCGGCTTCGATCATGGTGATTGCCCGCCGGTTGAATAACTCCGCGCGCTGCGGGTGCAATGCCAACGTCGCGTCGTCGAAGCCCGCCGCGTCATAGTGTGCCACAGCGGCACGGAGTGCTTCTGCACGCCCGACCCCGACATGCGCTGCTTGGTCAACATAGGCGTCAGCGAGGAGCATCTGACTATTGACCCGATCTTGAGTAGACATGCTGTCTGCACAGGCAATGGCCACCAGATTCGCCCAGATGAGTTGCTGATCGTACATCCCGTGCGCTTGATGGTACGGCGCACACACACTCACGATGTCGAGCGCCCCAGCTATATCGAGCGTCCTCGCGATCGCAAAAAACCCCTGTATCTGGTGATACACCGCCGTTGCGAAGCCATAGCTGTACGTGCGCATGTGATCTTCCATCACGCGGCAGGCAGCCCACAACAAGCGTCGGCTGTAGTGCACCCGGGCATCGGTGTGTGCCATTTGGGCATGCACGCAACCGCGCAACACACTGTGTTGGCGCCAACTGTTGGTACCCACTGCGGTCACCAAGCCCTGCTGCGCGAGGCGCGTCAGGATGCCGGTCATCGCCTCGGGGCTGAGCTCCCACGCACGGGTCAACAGCACAAGGGGGATATCGTGGTCGGCTACCGCGCATGCAATGGATCCCAACACCTGCCGTTCCAGCGGATGGAGCGCCGTATAGATATGTGCAATGAGCAGACTCTGGCTGGTCCCGGTCACGACCGGTCGGTGCATCAACAGTGGGAAGAGCGCATCAACGCTTTGTGCACATAATTCTTCTGCTTCGACTGCCCACCCCGTTGGATCGTGGGTCAGATTAACGATGTATCGACTGGCTTGGTCAATGGCCAATGGATACCAGCCCAGGTGGTTGGCAAGGGACGTGGGCCACGTCCAGCCACGGAGCGTCCCGACTGGCACATCAAACAGTACCGCCATGGCAGCAAGCGCCTCAGGCTCGTCATAGACGTCGACCGCTACAATCGGCAGTCGCAGATCCGCCGCACAATCGTCGTCGCGCGTGGTAATGATCACATGGGCGTGTGGGGGTAATGCATCACGCAGTACCGCAATGTGCGCAGCCACACAGACGTCGTCGAGGATGACCAACATGCGCGGAGCGCTGTGCCAGACGCTACGAACCATCGCTGCATCGACACGCACCCCTGCCGGTAGGAGCGTGAGGTTAGTCGCGCGTGTGAACCACTCGTGCAACACCAATGCCGTCACAGCATCGGGATCATTGTTTGGCCCAATCGTGGTCCAGACGATGCCGCCCGGGTATTGTTCGATCCTATTGCGGCCAAACGACGCTGCCAACGTGCTTTTGCCGATGCCAGGCACCCCCTGCACCACAAGCTGTCCATGATCCTCGAGCAGTGTCTGCATCGTCTGCCAATGCAGGGTCCGTGCGACCGCATCGCTGCCAAGGTGGAGCTCGGGTGGCTTTTTCCAGTGAACTAGCCCACGGGCAGCCCCCAAGGTAAAGGTATAATCTGGGTACACGATGAATCCCATTATCTTCCTCCGCTCCCGCAGTCTTACGTATTATCGCCGCAAATCTCCTCGTGTGGGGGAGTGCGCGGCGGCGCTGAGAGGTTCGCATGTATGATTGGGACTCGTATCTGCAGGCGTTGATAGCCTGGGTGCGCCAACTCTGGCAGTGGCTGGTCCTGCAGGGTGCACCGCTCGGTAGCTGGGATCTGCTCACCATCCACAATGCCATCTACGCGCGCGTCATGAATGCATCGCCACACGAACTAACGATCGCGGGTGGGGTCGTCGCGGCAATCGTGGTCTTTGGCATTGTCATGCGCTGGTGGGCCAGTCGGGTCTACCGCGACCCGGTGTTGGCACGGGCAGCATTGCTGGCCGATGTATCGCTGCTGATGACCCAATTGCGTGGTCGCGCCCGGCGCCCAGCAACCAAAACCTATCGCACCCTCAAACGCCGTATCACGCGCAGTCGGCACGTCTTCGATGCTGCTACGACCGAGCGCCTCTGGGCACAATGGAAGCAAGCAGACCGCGA
>CAIZHO010000295.1 GCA_903932805.1 uncultured Roseiflexaceae bacterium
GTTGTGTTGAAGTGTTGTTGCAATGCACGCTTTTCGCCTTTTGCGAGAGGGTATGTCACCCGGGAATCATCATGGGCTGGTGTTGAGCAGCAAAACACCATTCTTAGCGGCTTTCGAAGTGTCAATTGAGCGTGACAGGTACAACTACAGTCTGTCGCTCTCTACCGAGCAATGCGTGGACAGCGAACCATCATTCATCATTCCGAACCGATATTTGGTACACTGATAGCGGAATCACTCGTAGGAGAACGACACATGGAACGTGCAAACGCATTCGATTTTATTGGTCCCAAGACTCTCGTCGGTCCCGAGCTCAAGGTCGGCGACAAAGCACCCGCGTTCGTCGTGTTGGGTCAGGACCTCAAAGACGTCGACAGCGCCACATTGGCTGGCAAGCCCATGCTGATTAGCGTCATCCCATCGGTCGACACTGGCGTCTGTGATCTGCAGACCAAGCGATTCAACGAAGAAGCTGGTCGCATGGGCGACAAAATCACCTTGCTGACCGTCTCGGCCGATCTGCCGTTCGCCCTGCGTCGCTATTGCGGTGCCAACGAAATCAAGAATCTGTTGGTCGTTAGCGACCACCGCACGATGGCGTTCGGCGCTGCCTATGGCACGTACATCAAAGAAGTCCGCCTCGAATCACGGGCGGTCTTTGTGGTCGACGGCGCTGGCGTCATCCGCCATGCAGAATACGTGCCCACCGCTGGGCAACACCCCAACTACGACGCAGCCTTGGCTGTGTTGGCCACGTTGGTCTAGTCACCATCATGTGGTCTGCCGCCAGTGGCCCTGCGCCGCTGGCGGTTTTGTGTGTACAGCGCACGGGAACGCCGACCGAACGAGTATAATGACGGCAATACACCTATTCGATTGGAGTCCCCCATGCCGCTCAGTCATGTCTGGCCGATGTCTGCCGGGATAGGCACCAACGGGCATTTATTTGTTTCGGGATTCGATGTCGTCTCATTGGCGGCCGAATACGATACGCCGCTCTACATCTACGACGAACCGACCATCCGCACCATGTGCAAAGCCTACATCGACGCCTGTACCGCCTGTGGTGCCACCGATGCCATCGTGCACTATGCCGGCAAAGCACTGCTCAATACGGCCATCGCGCAATTGGTGCACGCCGAAGGCCTCGCCCTCGATGTGGTCTCGGGTGGCGAGCTGGCATTGGCGTTGCACGCCGGTGTCCCCGCGAGCCACATTCATATGCATGGCAATGCCAAAACCCCCCGAGAACTCGACGAAGCCCTGGCAGCAGGGATCGGTGCAATTGTTGTCGATAACTTCGACGAATTGCGCCTTCTCATCCACAAGACAAACCTGCGCAAAACACCCTTCCCGATCCAGATTCGTGTCACCCCGGACATCGCGGCCGACACCCATCA
Source organism: uncultured Roseiflexaceae bacterium (assembly GCA_903932805.1). Classification (GTDB taxonomy): domain Bacteria; phylum Chloroflexota; class Chloroflexia; order Chloroflexales; family Roseiflexaceae; genus UBA965. The sequence goes on from CAIZHO010000295.1 coordinate 1,401, forward strand.
CCACATCCAGACGGGCCATCACACGTCCAAATTCGGCTTCCCGCTCGACGCACTCAATCAGGTCGGCGAGTTGTTACGCAACGCACCCGGATTGCGATTGACTGCTGTCCATGCTCATCTCGGTTCGCAAATCTTTGATCCGGCCACACACATCGCCGCCGTGGCGGTGTTGGTCGATCAAATCGCCTATCTGCGCAATCAGTACGGCATCGTCATCGAAGCCCTCAATATCGGCGGTGGTCTGGCTGTAGCCTACA
>CAIZHO010000296.1 GCA_903932805.1 uncultured Roseiflexaceae bacterium
GCTAACAACCATTCGATGTGGCTCAGCGAATCATTGGTTTGGGTGGGCATGATAGGGAGCCGAGCTACCAGTTGTTCGAGCAGCTGGCCGGCTTCGATGGCGCGTGCATAGGCTTGTTCGGCCTGCGAATTCAAGAGTTTGATGCTGCCGATTTCGCGCAGGTAGAGACGGACCGTGTCATTGAAGTTGACGCTCTGCAAGTCGGGACTGGCGTTTTCGGCTTCTCCGTCGTCTTCTGTGTGTGTGTCACCGTGCACTATGTCGTGCAGACGATCCGTAAATGTCGTAGGTTGGTCTGGGGTATATTCCGGCGCAGGAATTGTCATTGGGTTCAACGACTCATGTGCGACGAGATCCAACCGCTCTTTGATGGATGTCGGGAGCTGCGAGTCACTGACAATGGTACCCAAAACGCTTTTGGGCAAGGTCCAGCGCAGGATGTCGATGATGCGACGTGCTTCGGTTGCTCCTGCTTCAGTGTCGCTGAGCGGATGAAAAGAAACATCCTCTTCATCGACCAAGGCGACTGATGCATCATCGATCGAGTCGAGCACTTTGAGAGGGACGTGTTCGGTAGGTTGTGGGTCTGATTGGTGTTCGGAAGGGGTATTGGCCATGAGTCCCGCCCTTATGTGTTCGAATGACGTGTATGCAGGTCGTCGAACGTAGAACTCCGTTTGGGGGTCATCAGTCGGTTTAAATACTGTTGAATATCAGCCACACGCGCATAGAGCGTGTCTGCTTCGGCGTCATCGACTGTTGATGCCAACATCCGCGGCAGTCGTGTATTCCATCGTTTCGCAATTTCTCGTTGGACGATTGTAACACACTCCATCGCTTCGCTTGAGACAAGATATTCTTTGGGGAGTTCGACCGAACGCCCGAGGTGTTCGGCCCGGTGGCGCAGCGGTTCGGGGAGAGTCGCAAGCCATTGCAATACATCCCCTTCATGCCCAAAGGCGTTCCGCGCACGCCATATCTCACGGAGTTCATCGTCTTCGCCAAACAGGCTGTCGATATCACTCGCAATACATTCTTGGGCCTGTGGGAAATCCTGCAAATCAGCGATCAATTTGTGTTGGACCGCAGCTCGGATTTCACTGTTGTTGAGCATACAGACGAGCAAATATTCGGCTGCGCGCTGTACCACCGTGGTTGTCCCAAGCGTCCCATTGCCGCCTCCCCCCGGTGTGACGATCGACCGCGAGGGAGGTGATGCCGGAGGTTGCACCGGACGGCCAGTGGATGCACCCTGTTTGGGACGATTGGTAGGAGCTTGCCTGCGCAATTCACGACGCAGAATCGTCTCGTCGACATCTAACAGATGCGCTAACTGTTGGACATAATGTGTTTGTTCGAGTTGATTCCCAATCTGGATGATAAGCGGGCCAAGGCGGTCGAGAGCGGCACGCTTATCGGCGAGCTGGTCGAGATCCAAGTCACGTGTCAAAACTTGAAAATAAAAATCCATCGCAGGCAGCGCTTTTTCGACCAATGTGGGCCAGAGTGCTGTATCGTTTGCCAATAATTCATCGGGGTCTTGGCCATCGGGCAGTTCGATGATGCGAATGGTCGCTTCGACCGTGCGACTCCACGACAAGACGCCGGATGGTGTTGGGACGGGCACCAGCGTTGCATCGAGGTTATCGTTGAGTGTCTGCAGTCCTTTGATAGTCGCTTTGATACCGGCGGTATCGGCATCGAGTGCCAGGTATATATTCTTGGTGAGTTTCTTGATGATGTGCACATGCTCAGCGGTAAGCGCCGTGCCGAGCGGTGCGACCACATTCCGAAAGCCGTGCTGGTGAAGGGCAATTACGTCCACGTACCCTTCGACGACCACGACTGCGTCTTGGCTCCGGATTGCTTCGCGGGCCATGTCGAGGCCGTAGAGCACGGCACTTTTGTCAAACAACAGCGTCTGCGGCGAGTTCAGGTATTTGGGTTGGACCTCGCCCATAGCCCGCCCGCCATACGCAATAATCAGGCCTTTGGCGCTCCGGATGGGGAACATGACCCGACCACGGAACCGGTCATAGTGCGAGCCATCGTCGCGTCGAATCGCCAACCCAGCCGCCACTACTTCGTCTGCTGCGTAGTTTTGTTTGACGGTCAGGTAGTCAAACAGCCGGGTGCGCTCGTCGAGTGCATAGCCGATCTGGAAGTGCTCAAGTGACCATTCGTTGATCAGCCGTTTCGCGACATATGCTCGGGCATCTGCCCCATGTGGTGATTTGACGAGCATGTGTTGGAAGTAGCGGGCAGCAGCTGCATTGATTTCGCCGAGGCGTTCGGCCACATGGTCACGCTCGTCGTCTTGGGCGGTGCGTGGTGTGAGCTCAATCCCGGTGCGCTGTGCGAGGAGTTCGAGCGCTTCACGGAATTCGATCCCCTCGCTCCGCATCACAAAATCGAATGCAGTCCCAGACGCTTTGCATCCGAAACAGTGAAAGCTCTGTGATTCGGGGTACACCGTAAACGCAGGGGTCCGGGTGTTTGCATGAAATGGACAAAACCCCACAAACGAACGGCCCGTTTTCCGCAGTTGTACTTTGGCAGCGATCAGCTCGACGATGTCGATGCGGTCTTTGATTTGTTCGATGACACTATTGTTGGTCATGTGCTGCGTCTATCCCAGACGTCGTCGTGTGATTACCCGCCCCAGGTGCGCGGGATGTATATATCTTGGAAGATTTGGGTTGCATACCGATCGGTCATCCCTGCCACATAATCTACGACCGCTTGACGGAGCGGCTCGTCTCGTTTTTTGACGTTTGCCATGATGTCGGCAGGGATGCGTTCGGGGTGATTCATGAAATGGGTGTAGAGCAAGTGGATAATCAAATCAACCTTATGGTCTTCGGTTTTGGCTGCCGAACCCAAGTAGACATTTTGGTACATAAACTCGCGTAGGCTGTTGGTCGCTGTCAGCACCGTCGGGCTCATGGTGAGTTCAAACGGTTCGTGTGCAGGGCCAACGCCGGTAGCCCACCAGTTGGTGTCGATCAAGTCACAGACCATCGTGTCGATGCGTTGGGCGTGTGTTTCACCCAACACCGTAATTGCGTCGGAGGGGAGATCACGGGTATGCAAGATCCCCGCCCGCAATGCATCGTCGATGTCATGGTTGATATATGCAATCGAATCCGCAATTTTGATGATTTGCCCTTCGAGGGTACTCGCCACTCCCCAGGCTTTGGCGCTGATATCACGCCGACCTTTGGAATGCATATAAATGCCTTCGCGTACGACATACGTGAGATTAAATCCGGTTCCGTTTTTTTCCATCACTTCGACAATGCGGCGACTCTGTTCGTTGTGTCGGAATGATTCACCCATGGCATGCGAAAGTGCTGTTTCGCCTGCGTGCCCGAAGGGGGCATGACCGATGTCGTGCCCTAATCCGATTGCTTCGACGAGGTCTTCGTTGAGACGCAACGCGCGACCAATCGTGCGGGCGATCTGTGTGACTTCGAGGGTGTGGGTTAACCGGGTCCGGTAGTGGTCACCGAGCGGTGCAATAAATACTTGTGTTTTGTGTTTCAGGCGCCGAAAGGGTTTGGAGTGGAGGATACGATCGCGATCGCGTTGAAAGCTGGTGCGTACCGGCGATTCGACTTCGGGGATATCACGCACTGCGTCGGCACTGCGGGCTGCATGCGGAGAAAGTGCGGTCTGCTCGAGTGCTTCAATCCGTTGACGGACCTGCTGATGCATTATCTGCTCCTTGCCGTGCAACCAGTATCCAGAGTGCCAGCATACATATGGTATGCACGACAATAAGGGTGAGGAAGTAGACGGGGTGGCCGGCTTGACTGGTGACTTCACGCAGGATCACCACATCTGCAAAACAGGGTACCGCCCCAGGGATCACCGTCACACATGATTCGATTCGGGCAGCAATAAAGGGTGAAAAGAGGTAAATCGCGGCGATCCACAGTAACACCGTACGCCACGCCCGGTACCACCCATACAACAATCCTTGGCCCGACAAGAAGGGGATCACAATGATGAGCCACCGCCGTGACCATTCGTCGATTGGTGATGTTGTGGCATAGATGTACCATGCAGTCCCGATGCCGACTGCCATAAAAAAGCCGACAACGAGATGTTTGGTTGCGGGATGGAGTGCGGGGAGCTGCTCTGACGCCATATTGTACTCGCTGTGTCTCTACCGAGCTGCCATGCTCTATCACATGATAATAGCAAAATGACCAGCCCGTGCACTGCACGGGCTGGTCAACGGCCCCAGCCTACTTCGAAAAATGCTTTGAATTCTTTTCGATGAACGTGCGCATGTTTTCGGGGACGGAATCGTCAGAATATATTGCCTCGACCGGGCATTCTGGCTCGCACGCGCCGCAGTCGATGCATTCGTCGGGGTTTATATAGTACTGGTCAGTGCCTTCGTAGATACAATCAACAGGGCAAACTGACACACACGATGCGTCTTTGGTGCCGATACAGGCCTCGGTAATAACATAAGGCATGGGAATTCTCCTCCATGTGTAATGCGCTCAACGCCGATATGATAGCACAAAAGTGCGTTCTCTAGTGGATTACCCCTCCCCGACTTCGTAGCAGACGCGACACCGTGCTTGATAGAGTTCGAGTCCGCCGACTGCGATGACCGGCGCCGAATGCGGTGCAGGTTTGCCATCGATGAGTCGCTGTGAACGGGTCGCGTACGCACCGCATTCGACGCAAATGGCAAACAGCTTGTCGACTTGCTCGGCCACCGCCATCAATTCGGACACGATCGAAAAGGGTTTGGCACGGAAGTCTTGGTCGAGCCCCGCAACAATCACACGAATCCCACGGTCAGCCAACGTTTGACATCCGCTGACAACCGCTGCTGGGTCGCTTTCGAGAAATTGGACTTCGTCGATTGCCGCAACAGAGACGCCCTCGGGGACGTGGGCGACGATTTCTTGGATAGTGCTGACCGAAATCGCCGAAATTGTTTGACCGTTATGGCTGGCCAAATTGCCCGTGCGGTAGCGTGTGTCACGGCGTGGGGTGTACACAACGAGCGTTTGACGGGCCAACCGTACATGATTGAGTCGGCGCAAGAGTTCTTCGGTTTTGCCGCTGAACATGCACCCACAGATGACTTCGATGCGTCCACCATTGGGTAACCGGGTCATATGTCCCCCCCATGTCGCGATAATCAGCGGTCATCGTACCACACCGCCATCCGTCTCTGCAATGGTCAGCGCACCTTCCCCGTGAGGCCGTCGAGGAGCGCCACGACATTGTCGCCCAGTGCCTCGATGGCATAGCCGCCTTCTTGGATGACGACAATCGGGATCCCCAACTGTTGGCAACGCAGGCCTATTTCGGTGTAGCAGGCACGTGTCAGTGCGAAGCCACCCAAGGGATCCCCACCGTAGGTGTCAAATCCAGCAGAGAGGACCAGTGCGGTCGTGCCATGCGCTTTGATAGCTGCCAGAGCATGGTCGATATGCCTCAGATAGGTCGTATCGTCGCACCCGAACGCCAGTGGCATATTGAGCGTCGTACCGAGGCCTGCGCCGCTGCCGCGCTCATCGGCAAACCCCATAAAGTACGGATAACACACATCCGGATGTCCATGCAAAGATACAAACAGCACATCGGAACGGGCAGCAAAAATCTGTTGGGTCCCATTGCCGTGATGGATATCGATGTCCAGGACCGCAACGTTTCCCTGTTGGCTGAGGATATCTGCAGCCAATGCCGCGTTGTTGATGTAGCAGTATCCGCCGCACATGTCGCTCCCCGCGTGGTGCCCCGGCGGCCGACAGCGTGCATAGCTGACCATCGTACCCGCACGCGCAGCATGGGCCGCACTCGCCGCCATGCTGGCAGCATCAAGGCTGGCAGTCCAGGTGCCTGCAACAATCGGTGCACTCAAATCGAATGCATAGTAGCCTGCGAGGGCGAGTGGACTGGTCGAGCGCCGTTCCATCCAACGCACTGCCAATGTACTCGGTAATACCGCCTCGACTGCACCACCGGCAGCACACCAGGCCGGATAGATGGTCGCCAAATAATCAAGGTAATCGGTCCTATGGATACGTTCGAGCATGGCGCGTGTGACCGGCTCGATGGGTGAACGATCGCGGTACCCTGCTGCCTCGAGGGCGGCATCGATGATGACGGCGCGTTCGACTGATTCGTAGGGTGGAATCAACGCCCCGTCGTAGAACTCGTGTGGTGGTGCGTGCATGGTGTGCACGGAACTGCGAAAGATGCGCATATACCCTCTTGTCTCATTTAGTGTTGTTCCATTGTATGCACTGTGCGTGGTTTGTGCATGGTGCGAAAACCCCTGCCGTTGTCTCTGTGCCGACCCGCAGGCCGAGGACGACAGCCAAGCGTGGGGGCGACCGCTGTCGTGCATTAGCATATTTGTGCTACTATACAAGCTCAGACGCTCTACCAGACGTGGGAGCATACCATGGCAGGTCCGCAACGCGGTCTCTTTGACCCTAAAAACGACAAAAGCACCATCCGTAGTGCTCCCCTTGCAGCCCGCATGCGCCCCAAATCACTCGATGATATGGTTGGTCAGCAGACAATCATCGGTGCTGGGCGCATTGTTCGTCGTGCCATCGAGCACGATACGTTGTTTTCGATGATCCTGTGGGGCCCTCCCGGATGCGGCAAAACGACGTTGGCGCGGATTATCGCCGAACACACACAAGCATTTTTCGAACCATTGTCGGCGGTCACCGCTGGCGTGGCAGATTTGCGCCGAGTCGTCCACGAGGCACGTGACCGATTGGGGATGTATCAGCAACGCACGGTGCTGTTTATCGACGAAATCCATCGCTTCAACAAAGCACAGCAAGATGCCATTTTGCCCCATGTCGAAGACGGCACAGTGATTCTGATCGGTGCGACGACAGAAAATCCCTCGTTCGAGGTCAACCCCGCATTGCGCTCCCGCGCACGGATTTTTGTGATGGAGTCTCTGACGGACGACCAAATCGGCGATGTCATCGATCGGGCGGTGAGTGACAGCGTGATCGGGCTCGGGGCGTTCAAACCGCTCCTCGCTACCGATGCCCGTGGCTATCTCATCGACATGGCCAATGGCGACGCACGTGTTGCACTCAATGCGCTCGAAGCAGCAGTTACCGCCAAAGACCCGGGCATCGGCGACAAGCGCCTCATCACCGTCAACGACATGCGTGAGGCGTTACAGAGCCGTGCTACCAAGTACGACAAGAACGGTGAATTGCACTATGATGCCATTTCGGCGTTACACAAATCAGTCCGGAGCAGTGATCCTGATGCGTCGTTGTATTGGTTAGGGCGCATGCTCGAGGGTGGCGAAGACCCGATGTATGTAGCACGCAGGCTGGTGCGTATGTCGATCGAAGATATCGGTTTGGCAGACCCACAAGCGGTTATTATTGCAAACTCCATCAAAGACACAGTCCACTTCCTCGGCCAGCCCGAAGGGGACCTCGCATTGGCCAATCTGGTCGTGTATTTGGCGCAAGCCCCCAAGAGTAACTCGGTCGAAGTTGCATACATGAAGGCCAAAGGAGACGTCGCCGAAACGCGCAATGATCCGGTTCCCCTCCACCTCCGCAATGCGCCGACGGCGCTGATGAAGGGGCTTGGGTACAATCGCGGCTATCAATATGCCCACGATGCCCCCGATGCCCGGGTGGATCAGGTCCACTTCCCCGAAAATCTCCGCGGTCGGCGCTATTATCACCCAACCGACCGTGGCTACGAAGTGCGCATTGCCGAACGATTGGCCTGGCGCGAAGACCTCGAGAGCGTCAAGCCGCTGCCCGTGCCAGAGCCCGTTGCCCCCCAGGCACAGAGCAAATCCCCTCGCAGCGCAGATGGTATGATTGACCCACAAGCAACCGCAGGCGAAGAGCCACAAATCCCCGTCGACCAGGACAATCCGCCGGTGCGCTCGCGCAAGCCGTCGCGTGGTACGGCGCGCGACTAAACCATCGACTACGCAGTGAGGTGTAGATGACCAGCATGCAACAGATGTTTGACTTCGGCACATCACGGGTGTTGATGAGCGGTGGCAGCGGCGTGCTCGGGCGTACTTTGGTACGCGCGTTGCTGGCGCATGGTGCGGAGGTGGTCATACTCAGCCGGACACCAGCTCAAACGATGCAGCATTTTGGGACAGACCTTGGTCGCGAGCGCTTGACATGCCTTGCAGCGGACTTGGCGCAGCCAGATTCGCTGACGCGCGCTGTCGCCGAGGCGCTCGCAGGTGGGCCAATTACGCACCTCGTGAACGGCGCTGGCGGCAATCGCCCCAACGCAACCACCGGTACCCAGGCGTTCGCTGATATTCCGTTGGCTGCGATGCACGAGGTCATGGATGTCAATGTCTTTAGTGCGATCCAACTCTCGCAAGCAGTCGTGCCGCATTTTGCTGCCCGTGGGAGTGGCTGCGTTCTCAACATTTCGTCGATTAGTACGACACGTCCGTTGACCCGAGTGGTGTCGTACTCGGTCGCCAAGGCCGGACTCGATGCATATACCCGCTGGCTGGCAACCCATCTGGCGCGTGAGTACGCCCCCGAAATCCGGGTTAATGCGTTGGCACCGGGGTTCTTTTTGACCGAACAAAACCGATTCCTGCTGCTCGAGGCCGACCAAACGACCTTGACCGAACGCGGTCGGCAGATACTCAGCCATACACCGATGGGGCGCTTCGGTACACCCGAAGATTTAGTCGGCGCATTCCTCTGGTTGCTCTCGCCCGCAGCGGCCTTCGTCACCGGGCAGATTATCACGGTCGATGGTGGATTCAGTGCATACAGTGGCGTCTAAGACGCAGACGAGGACTCAGATGCAACAGCTCGACGACCGGACACTGACTGACATCATCCACACCGGGTTGGCACAGCGCAATTGGCGTGGTCAACGGGTACTCGTCCTCATCCCAGATGCTACCCGCACCATGCCCATGCCTCGGTATTTTGCCATGGTGCGCACGGCGCTCCGGGACGCAGGGGCTGCGGCACAAACATGGATGGTGGCGTTGGGCACACACCCGGCGATGGACGACGGAGCGTTGTCTCAATTGCTTGGGGTGGATGTGCGTGCGCTCCAACGCGACGAGCCCGATATCCGCATTGTCAATCATGCCTGGCAGGACCCCAGTGCCCTCGTGCTCGTCGGGACGATTTCGGCAGCCCAGATGCATGCGCTCAGCAACGGGATGACCAGCGAAGATGTCCCAGTGCGGGTGAACCGCGCGGTATTGACCCACGATCACATTTTGATTTGTGGTCCCGTCTTCCCACA